>JBAXNK010000009.1:0-15206 GCA_037133845.1 bacterium | reverse complement strand
TGACGACCAGAAGCGATCACAATACGATCGCTTTGGTTCTGCGGGTCCACAAGGCTTCGGAGGCGGAGGTCAAGGCGGATTCGATGGCGGCTTCGGGGGATTCGGTGGCGGATCTGGATTCCAAGGTGGAGTTGAGTTCGACATGGGTGACCTCGGTGATATCTTTGGCGACTTCTTCGGAGGAGGCGGTGGACGAGGCAAGCAGAAGAAGGGCAGGGATCTGGAGACTCAAGTTGATTTAACCTTCGAAGAGTCTATCTTTGGCGCTGACAAGAAAATATCACTAAACAAGAATTCTGTTTGTGATACATGTCATGGTACTGGTGGTAAGCAAGGGACCAAGATGAATACTTGTACGACTTGTAGTGGTGCTGGGCAGATTCGCGAGATGAAGCGCACGCTTCTAGGCAACTTCCAGAGTACTCGCACCTGCGAGGCCTGTCATGGTGCAGGGAAAGTGCCCAGCGAGAAGTGCCTAGATTGTAAGGGCGCGGGCATTCGTAAGAAGCAAGAGGAGATCAGTGTGAAGATCCCAGCAGGTATCAATCATGGCGAGACTCTGCGAGTCGCAGGCTACGGTGAAGCAGTTCAGGGTGCCACATCTGGGGACCTGTATATCCGAGTCACTGTCGGCAAGCACTCACTATACAAGCGCGAGGGATTGAACCTGACGATGGATCTACCTATCAAGCTCACAGATGCGATACTGGGCATCAAGTACGAGCTCAAGACTCTCGATGGTAAGACTGTCGAAGTGAAGATCCCTGAGGGTACGAACCACATGGACCTACTTCGCGTGCGTGGCTACGGAGTACCTGCAAGTCATGGCCGAGGGGATATCATCATCCGAGTGTTAGTGAAAACTCCCGCCAAACTGTCTAAAAAGGCCCGCGAAGCAGTCGAGAAACTAAAAGAAGAGGGTGTCTAAGGACGGTCCTCAAGAGGGCCTCCCCGAGGACCGTCCTTGAAAAGCCTTAAAACCCTTTACAAATCTGACATTTCTGTTATCATAGTATCTATTGTTTTTCTTGGGCTTTTATTCGTTTAATTATAACTTACTGCAGATAACTCTGCGCTAATAAAGAGATGACTAAAAATTCGGTTTCTTCAAAGAAACTTTGGAAGATCGGCTCGAAAGATTGGAACACTCAGTATTTCGATTATAGTAAGGAAGGTGATCTGATCATTAAGGAGGGTCACAACATCTACAACGTTCGCTACCTTGCAGAAAAGTTCGGCACATCATTAGAGATATTGATGCCTTTTGTCATTGAGGAGCGTATAGAAGATCTGCTCGATCTTGTCGATGTTGTTTCAAAGAAGGTGGGTTACAAAGGTAAATTCCTATATCATTACCCGATGAAGGTGAATCAGAACAAGGAAGTAGTTATGGCTCTCGTCGGAGAAGGTGCGCACCTCGAGACATCTTCATATAACGACCTATATATAATCAAGAAGATGCTCGAGCAGGAGACATTCAATCCCAATATCCGCATCCTGTGTTCAGGTCCGAAAACAGACAAATACATCAACCTCATCGATGACCTCCAGCACAAAGGGGTCAAGATCTTTCCGATGATCGAAGGCCCGAACGAGCTCAAGTTCCTCCAGCATTCAAAATACGATGTGGGTATCAGGCTCGACATGCCAGTCAAAGCAGACTCATACTGGAACAAGCCAATCGACCGTTTTGGATTCTCTGCAAAAGAGATCTTGAATATGGGGTCTTTCAAGAACCTGAAGATCGTGCACTACCATATCGGTTCCCAGATCGAGAAGCTCTCAGACGTGCTCGGTCCCATCAAGTACGCGCTCGATGTATATTTCCAGTTGAAAGCCAAGAATCCATCACTCGACACTCTTGACATCGGAGGGGGTATGCCGATCCCATATACACGTAAGAAGACTTATCCGATAGATAAATTGATGGAGAAGATCTTCAAGCTAATTCGCGATGAATCAGAAAAGGCTGGCATGCCACAGCCGAACCTCGTGTGTGAGTGGGGCCGCTATATCGTGGCGCCTGCGCAGATAACTGTATTTAAGGTTATAGATACAAAAACAATTTCAAACAAGAAGAGTCCTGCCAAGAAGTGGTACGTAATAGACGGCTCGTTCATGAACGATCTTCTCGACACTTGGGCGATCGGTCAGAAGTGGGCACTTGCCCCTGTGAACAACAAGGCCGATGGTAACCTGACCGAAGTCTGGATGGCAGGATCTAGCTGTGACTCAGACGATATCTATACCGGAGTGAATGGTACTGTCACTCTCCCTGACTATGATTCAAATGGTGGCACTGACCCTATGTATGTGGCCGTGTTCGACACTGGTGCCTATCAAGACCCACTCTCGGCTCACCACTGTATGCTCTCTTCGCCACTGAAGCTTATCATCGAGAACGGTCACATAGTGGTCGCTCGTAAGCGCGAGACTCCTGACGACGTCGGTAAAGACTTCGGCTGGTAGAAAATCGTCATAGGTAGTATAATTAGTCATTATTATTCGATCATATTAACTATGAATACCAATTTACCTACACTAGAATTTATACTTAAGAATTACAAGAACTTCAATGCTCGTGCGACGAAGGATGCATTGATCTCGTACTGGAGGCACTATGAGAAGGGCGGTAAGATGTTCTGGGCTGTCGCTGGCGCTATGTCTTCTGCACAGCTTGGTATCACACTAGCACCGGCTATACGCGAGGGTCTTATATCTGGCATGTCTGTTACAGGTGCGAACCTCGAAGAATCACTTTTCCGACTTGTTGCTCACCATGGCTATAAAGATTTCCCAGACTATCGTTATTTAACCAAGGAAGATGACACTAAGATCCTGGAGGATCGTATGCGTCGTGTGACAGATACAAGTATCCCAGAGGACGAAGCATTCCGCGTGGTCGAAGGGCAGATAGTGCCTACATGGAAGGAAGCTACAGAAAAGGGCACACGTAAATTCTGGCATGAGTATTTCTATGATTTGATCAAGACTATCGACAAGAGCAAGCATGAGGGTAGCGCCGATGAATGCTGGCTTCTTGCGGCTGCAGAGCACAATATCCCGATCGTAGTTCCAGGTCACGAAGATTCTACCTTCGGCAACATCTTTGCTTCATATGTCACGAATGGTGAGTGTAATGCAAGCATCGTCAAAAGTGGTATTGAATACATGGCTACTTGGTATGATCAGTACAAGGTGATATCTGAAGGCGCAGGTGTCGGATTCTTCCAGATCGGAGGAGGTATCGCAGGGGACTTCCCGATATGCGTAGTGCCTTCGATCAAGTACGACCTACAACAGGAAGTGAAGCCTTGGGCTTACTTCTGTCAGATATCAGATTCGACTACTTCATACGGTTCATACTCAGGAGCGACTCCAAACGAGAAGATCACATGGGATAAGCTGACACAGGATACTCCTATGTTCGTGATTGAATCTGACGCGACAATTGTTGCTCCGCTTATAGTGACCGCACTTCTAGAATGTAAGCGTAATCCAAAAGAAGCGAATGCACTGATAGAGAAATATAATGGATAATCAGGATAACTCAATAATTGTTAAAAATCTCACCAAGAAATTCTCTTTCCCATTGAAAGACCCTTCTTCGAGCTGGATTAAGAATATAATTGCACCTAAGAATAAAGAAATAGTTGCAGTTGATGAGATATCATTCTCTATAAAGCGTGGCGAACGTGTGGCCTTTATCGGACCCAACGGTGCAGGTAAATCTACAACTATCAAGATGCTAACTGGGATACTTTTCCCAACATCTGGTTCTGTAAATATCCTCGGATTAGATCCTACTAAAGACAGGAAGAAGCTCGCATACAAGATAGGAACAGTGTTCGGACAAAGATCACAACTCTTACCCAATTTACCTCTTACAGACACCCTGGAACTTTTTGGTGTCATGTACGATATGACAAATGCTGATATAAAAGCGAGAATTGCAGAACTGGTAAAACTTTTTGACCTCACACCATTCATCGATCAGCCCGTACGTAAACTGTCACTCGGGCAGAGGATGCGAGCTGAAGTTGCTGCCTCACTGATACACAAGCCGGAGATCATACTACTGGATGAGCCAACCATAGGGCTCGATGTTGTAGCCAAGAAGATGCTTCGCGATCTGCTATTGAAAATAAATAAAGAAGAGGGAACAACTATATTCCTAACATCTCATGATGTAGGAGATATAGAGATACTTTGTAATCGAACGATAGTTATCAACCACGGCAAGATGGTAAAAGATTTACCCACAGAAGACTTGGCCAAGACATTTGTGTTTGAGAAGTACATAGACCTTATTCCCGAAATATCTTTTGAATTATTCCCTGATTTACCTGTGGGTATAAAATATCTATTGAAAGATAAAGAGAAAATTACTGTATCCATGGATGTTAAGAAGATAGATGTTCGAGATGCTATAAAGAAGCTATTAGACCTTTTCAAAGTTGAAGATATCAATGTCTACAGCGCAGACCTCGAGACTGTAATCAGGCACATTTATGAAAAGGATTCTCAAATACTTTAGAATACGTTCCAAGATGGTCACGACTCTTGTTAAAGAGCGCGTACAGTATCCAGTGCGTCTTTTTGCTGATAGTGTAACCGTCATTATTCGTTGCGGAATTCTGCTACTCCTATATTCATACGTTTTCAAGCTCAATCACGGAGTTATAAATGGTACGACATTCCTCTTTACCTCCTGGAGTATCTTGTTCTACTTTTTGTTTGCTACAACTCAGCTCAAATACATATCTCGTAAAATGATGGAAGATGTACAGTCAGGAGGGCTTGAAATGATACTCACCAAGCCCATATCCTACATATCTTATCGAGGGTGGTCTCAGTTTGGTTTCGGGCTCTACTCTTTCATCGTAGCCATCGCTTTCTCAGTGCCAGCGCTGTGGCTTACTGTGGGTATTCCACCTACAATGCACTTGGCGATATTTATACCCACTCTTATCATGACTACGCTCTTAGGGGGGATGATTTATGTATTCATATATTCACTTGTTGGGCTCTGTGCTTTCTGGGTCGAGGATATTAATCCGATATTCTGGATTATAGACAAATCTGTCATGATACTTGGCGGATCATATTTGCCGATCGCGCTATTCCCGAGTTTCCTATACAAGCTTGCCATGTATAGTCCGTTTGGTGCATCACTTTTTGTCACTCACACCATGTATCCGTCGTGGGAAGGAGAATGGCATAGAATGATAATTATCCAGGTAGTATGGATAATAATACTTGGAGCGGCTCTCTATGCCGTGTATCAATTAGCCAAGAAGAAAGTCTCAGTAAATGGAGGATAAAATATATGTTTAAAGAAATAAAATTTGCACTATATGCAATAAAAAAGAATATACAAAGTAGCGCCGAGCTGCGGACTAGCTTCATGATGAACATCGTAGGAATGATGATCAACAACAGTGCTTTCATTATTCTGTGGGTTTTCTTTGTGAAATCTGTTGGCGTGATTGGTGGTTGGACAGCAGCAGACATAATCGGCCTTCAGGGCTTTGCTGCACTTTCATATGGAGTGATATTCTCAGTTGCAGTCGGTATACGCAAGTTGCCGGACTATGTAGCCTCAGGTTCTTTTGATCGATTCATGCTTTCGCCCAAGAATTTACTTATGAGAGTGGCAACTTCAGCATTCAATGCTTCTTCTGCCGGAGATGTTATATTCGGAGCTATCTGCATCATTGTCTACGGATTTTTGATTCATGCTACTACTGTTCAGGTATTGTTCGCGATTGCATTAATAATACTTGCTGTGATGGTTTTCTTTGCGATTGCCTTAATTGCCAACTCGGTCAGCTTTTTCATCACAGATGCGTCTGGGGTAGTGACCGGTGGATTGTTTGAGTTGTTCCTGACCCCATCACTTTTCCATGGTGGAGCATTTCAAGGAGTGATGCGATTTATCTTTACATTTATCATACCTGCGCTTTTGATAGGAGCAGTTCCCGTCGAAGCGATAAAGAATATCTCGGTACACCAACTTATCGTGACTACAGTCATGGCCTTTGTTTGGCTTTTTATATCTATAAAGTTTTTCTATAAGGCCGTGAAGAGATATGAAAGCTCGAATTTTATGACTTTTGGGGTATAGGTTACAGTATAAAAACCTTTACAAATAAACTATTTTTGCTATGATTACGCTAGAATAAATTTATGAATACAAAAAGACTCGTAAAAGTAGGTTTGATACAAAGTAAAGTTTCAAGTGATATAAATCTGAATCTAGAGAAGACCGAGAAGATGATCCGGCAAGCTGCCAAATCTGGTGCGCAGATTATTTGCTTGCAGGAATTATTCCAGACCCCATACTTCCCACAGAAGCAGAAGATGAAGAAGGATGATTTCGCAGAGAGTATAACTGGGCCAACGGTATCGCTTATGAAGAGTTTATCGAAAGAGCTCGGCGTCGTTATCGTTGTACCTTTCTATGAAAAGAGAGGTTCCAAGTACTATAACACTGCGGCTGTTGTGAGTGACTCAGGTAAACTCATCGGTCAGTATGACAAGGTACACATTCCTCAAGATCCCGGATTCTACGAGAAGGATTACTTCGAGCATGGAGAGAACGGTTACAAGATATTTAAAACAAAGTTCGGAACTTTTGCTGTTCTTATCTGTTTTGACCAATGGTTCCCAGAGGCAGCTCGTGAGGCGCGCTTGGCAGGGGCACAGATGATATTCTATCCGACCGCTATCGGTAATATCACAGGATACGTTCCTCCAGAAGGAGATTGGCACAATGCATGGGAGACTGTAATGCGTGGCCATGCTATCGCCAACAGCGTAGTCGTTGCAGCTGTGAATCGCACAGGGAAGGAAGATCAAACTTCTTTCTGGGGTCAATCATTCGTGTCCGATGCTTTTGGTAAAGTCTTAAAGAGGGCATCAAGTAATAAGGAAGAAGTAGTTGTTGTAGAAGTTGATCTTGCTATGAATGAATTCATCTCTGAAGGTTGGGGCTTCATGCGTAATCGTAGGCCAGATACTTATGGCAATATCGTATCAAATAAACTCACCAAGAAGTCTAAGAAGCTTCAGAATGTAGCTCACTATAAAGATACACAGAAAGCACTAGGTGAAAAGTAATGGAACAAGTAACTCCAAAACAACAAGGATTTATGATGCCAGCAGAGTGGGAAAAGCATTCTGCTGTTTGGCTTGCTTGGCCGCATGATGTGACGACATTTACTCAAGGTATAGATAAAGCGGAGCTGACTTTCTGTCAGATGATAAAGACAATTGAAGGTAGTGAGAAAGTCGAGCTGCTCGTGCTTGATAATGAAATGCAGAGTAGGGTAGATCGAATGTTGCAAGAATTTGGAGTTGATTTAAGCAATGTTAATTTTCACCAGATTCATTATGGAGATGTATGGATGCGAGATTACGGTCCTTCTTTCTTGAGAAATGATATTTGGGTGAAGTGGCAATACAATGTATATGGTAAGGCTCATGAAGATGCTATATATTGGGCACCACTTTTGAAGGATAACGATGTATTTGATAATCTTAATCTGCATGGCAATAAATTTGAACCAGGTATCATCATGGAGGGTGGATCGATAGAGGTTAATGGTAAAGGAACTCTTGTCACTACAGAGCAGTGTTTACTGAATCTGAATCGCAATCCGGATCTAAGCAGGGAACAGATAGGGCAATATTTGGATGAATATCTCGGTGCTAAGAAGATTATTTGGTTAAGAAATGGCCTTGTTAATGATCATACAGATGGACACATAGACGACATAGTCCGCTTTGTATCACCAAGTAAGATACTCTGTTGTTACGAAGAGGATGAAAATGATGAGAACTATCAGAATCTTAAAGATAATTATGATGCCCTTGTGAATTCTTCAGACCAAGATGGTAATTCATTTGAAGTTATCAAGCTTCCTATGCCGCACATGCGGTATGAAGAAGGCCACTCCGTGCACGCATCTGGTGCAAGCGACTCTGCTGAAGAAGAACTTCCTGAGAAGGCGGCAGTGTCATACGCGAATTTCTATATTGCGAATAATGTAGTACTCGTTCCAACTTACAATGACCCCAACGATGCAAAAGCGCTTGAGATTATCCAGTCTTGTTTCCCAGACCGCAAAGTGGTCGGCATAGACTGCTCGAATATCATTTATGGCGGTGGAGCGATTCACTGTATGACTCAACAACAGCCTGTGTTATAATATAGTTGTATGGATAAGAAAACTTCCGTGTTGATAATTATAATACTGGTAGCGACTACTGTATCTATCTTTTTTCTTTATCGTAAGTCTTATATAACTAAAGATTTCGAGATAGAGCAGCAACAGTCATCTCTGGATAGCAATAACACATAATATATGCATACCAATTGGTTCTTCATTGCCCTTATCCCTGCTATCCTCTGGAGTATAGTCAACCACATAGATAAGTACATATTATCCAAGCATTTCAAGGGTAATGGTATCGGTGGTATATTCCTCTTCTCATCACTCTTCTCTGTGATTGTTCTACCGTGTATAGTATTCCTCATCCCAGTATATTTCTTAAATATATCTCTTTTGAAAGGGTCCATATTGTTATTTGTCGGTATTATAAATGCAATTGCTTTCTATCTATACTTGAAAGCCCTGAACGAAGAAGAGACTTCTATCGTCATACCATTGCTACAGATGATACCAGTATTCGCATATCTCCTAGGCTATCCGATACTGGGTGAAATTCTATCCACTCAACAGCTCATGTCTGCTGCAGTTGTGATGCTGGGGGTCACAGTGCTATCACTTGACTTCGATATAGATAATCACAAGATACTAGTAAGGAAGAAGATCTTGATGCTGATAGCTTGCTCTTCGCTACTTTTTGCCCTTCATGATGTTCTGTTTAAGAAGTTTACTACAGAGAGTAGCTTCCTAGTCTCTGCCTTCTGGCAGCACGCGGGACTCACTGTGACTGGAATATTTGTGTTTATTTTTAGCAAGAGATATAGAGATCAGTTCAAGACTATATTCAAGCAGAATACTGTCAAGATATTATCCTTAAATATTATATCTGAATTCCTATATATACTTGGTAATTTGGCCAACAGCTTCGCCACTCTACTTGCACCGGTTGCGCTTGTTCTAGTGGTCAGTAGCTATCAGCCGCTATTCGTTTTCATCATAGGGACAGCCTTGACTATCTTCTTGCCGAACATTAGTAGTGAAAAATTGTCACTAAAACATTTGATTCAAAAGCTGTTATCGATTATTATTATCCTTATAGGAAGCTACTTCCTTTACTCTTCATCTATTAACTAAATTATCATGCCACTTTGCCCATGGGAACCATCTCAATATTTTATCTACTCGAGTAATATACCCACTCTGTTTTTCTATTCCCATGTGCCTGCTATTATCATATCTCTCCTGGTCGGCATATTTATATTTCAGCAAGGTAATAGGTCTAGAGTCAGTATTGTTCTATTCTTAATAACACTTTTGTTCTCTTCTTGGTGTATATTTGATTTGATTCTCTGGGCTACCAATAATCCTAGCAGTGTGATGTTCTTCTGGTCTTTGCAGATACTAGTTGAGCCGGCCATGTATACATTAGCGCTGTATCTTGCATACTTGTTTATCAATGAACGTGATATGCAGTTCTACCAGAAGCTAATAATTGCGGTTTTATTCTCTCCTTTTATAATACTCTTATCAAGCAAGCTCACATTGTCTGGAGTTAGTCTTTCTGACTGTACTGCAATGGAGGGACCTGTATCTCTCTATTACACCTATATTTACGAGATTATAAGCGTTGTTTTCATACTTGAGATATTTACAAGGGCATTCAAGAAGCCAAAGGATGCTCTAAGGAAAAAGGAAATTCAGTATTTCTGCATTGGTATTATAGTATTCCTACTGGCATTTTCTTGGGGCAATCTGATAGGGAGCTTTACCGACAACTGGGCTCTGGCACAAGCTGGGCTTATCGGTATGCCAATATTCGTAGGGTTCCTAGGCTATTTAGTTGTAAACTTTAAAACATTTAACATTAAGATACTTGCCACGGAAGCTCTCATATTTGGCGCTGGATTCATGGTGTTGTCTCTTATATTCATTAGAAGGATAGAGAATGTTCGTATTGTCGCATTTATAACTCTTCTATTTATCGGGCTACTGGGTCGCTTGCTTTTGAAATCTGTCAACAATGAAGTTGTCCAGAAGAAGGAATTCCAAGACTTGACCAAGGACATGTACAAGAAGAACATCGATCTTGTACACTTGAACAAAGAAGTCAAAAGGTTAAACGGTGAGCTCGAAGGTGCCAATGAAAAGCTCAAGAGCTTGGACAAATTGAAAACAGAGTTCCTGTCTCTTGCTTCTCATCAGCTCCGCTCGCCTCTTACAGCCATTAAAGGCTATACTTCGATGATCCTTGAAGGTGACTTCGGTGAGATCAATCCCAAAGCCAAAGAGGCAATCGATCGAGTATATCAGTCCAGTCAGAATCTCGTAATAGTTGTCGAAGACTTACTCAACACTTCCAAGATCGAGTCTGGCGGCATGAAGTATGTCATGGCGCCATTTTCTCTAGCAGAAGTGGCTACGAGTATTGCTAAGGATCTATCTATAATTGCAGAAAAGAGAGGACTAAAGTTGACGTATGATACAGATCCAGACGTGAAGTGTATGGTAGAGGGTGATACAGACAAGATTCGTCAAGTGGTGCTGAACCTGGTAGATAATTCAATAAAGTACACAAAGACTGGTGGTATCGAAGTGACAGTCAGACGCAAAGGGGACAAGGTCCGCTTTGCAGTGAAGGATACTGGTATGGGTATGACTCCCGAGATCAAGGCTACGCTCTTCCAGAAGTTCGCTCGGGGCGAAGGTCAGAAGATGAATACTTCAGGTTCTGGTCTCGGCCTATACCTTGCGAAAGAAATAGTAGAGGCTCACAAAGGCCGTGTCGGAGTGGACTCTGATGGTCCTGGCAAGGGCTCTACTTTCTATGCGGAGTTCGATGCTCTAAAAGCTTAGTAAGTAGTCCCGAGAATCATCATTGACTTATCTGTATATTAGTTGTAGAATCACGCGAAAGCAGTTATTTTACAAGTTTACTTTTTAAAGGAGGTGTCCAGTGGACACGAGTTTGCTTATCGTCATCATCCTGGCGCACCTGCTGGGGTATCTGCTCTACATTCGCGGGGTGGTCGGTTCTAAGATCACTCCAAATACAACAACCTGGTCTCTGTTGGTCATAAGTGTCGCTCTTGATATTCCTACCTATTTCTACGGTGTGGGTCACGACGCTACGCTCAAGACTGTACTACCCGTGGTGGACTGCATTGGAGCATTGTCTGTATGGATCTTCGCGTTTACCCGCGGTAAGTTCGAACGGCCAGATCGGTGGGATCTCTCGATAGCTCTGTGCCAAATCGTGGCGCTGGCTATCTGGAAGTTCAACCACGCACCCATGGATGCAAATCTGTGGCTGCAGGCAGCAGGTATCATCGCGTTCATACCGATCATCCGCGGAGTTTATTCAGGGCAAGATGTCGAAAGGCCTCTTCCGTGGATGCTCTGGTCGATGGCCTTTGGGCTTGAGGCTGTGATCGTGTCTCGACACTCACCAGAGTGGAGAGAGTATGTCTATCCAGTATGCTGTACGGCAAACCATTTTATAGTGGGAATGCTAGCACTTCGTAAGATATCAACAAGGAGATCGCTGTGAGCGAATACGACAAAAGCTGGTCGCCGGAAGAATACCTGGAGAGGTACTACTCGACCGAACATGTTGCGTCTGATGAGCTCGGAATCCTCGATTTTGTGAGGAAATTCCTTGCTGGGCGCAGATTCGAGACGATGCTCGATTTTGGTTGCGGGCCAACTATCCATCACATGATCCCATTTGTGGATCATGTGGGTCGGATCTTCGGATCCGACTACATAGAAGGCAATCTTGAAAAGGTTCGGAAGTGGGTGTTCAATTCACCGGACGCTCACGACTGGACAGCCTATCTTCGAGGGATTCTGCGCCACGAAAGTGGTGAGGATCCTTCTGCTAGTGATATCGCAGAGAGAGGGAGGGCTCTTCGTCGCAAGATGGGGAAGCTGTACCACTGTAACGTTCTGGACAAGGTCCCCCTCGGAACCAAGTTGAAGTTCGACTTGGTCACCTCATTCTACTGTGTCGATTGCTGCACCAGCAGCATCGAGCAGTGGACGGGTGCGATGAGTAACCTTGCTTCGCTTGTAGCTCCTGGCGGGTCAGTAGTTTTGGCCGCGCTTGGTGACACCGATCACTACAAGGTTGGGGACAATGTGTTCTCGACGACGCGCATAAACGAAGGTGGAATGCACGACTGTCTGATAGCTGTCGGATTCAAACCCGAGACTGTCAGAGTGGAAGTGAAGCCTTGTCCCGAATGGGCGGACGAAGGATTCGACAGTATTATCGTCGCGTCCGCCCAGAAATAACTACAACAGTACAAACAACAAAGCAGAGAGCCGGACCGAGGAGGATCCGGCTCTTTTTTATATGCGCTAAAATGTTGATTATTCTATAAGAATTTTATACAATATAAAGCCAGTCAATAGATATTATTAATGAAAAGTAAAGCAACATACGCAACATATGATAGCGACTGGTCTGCAAAAGGATATCTTGCTCAGTACTATTCTGGACTCGATCAGTTGTCTGTCGATGAACTAGCGATTTTAAGATTTATCCAGCATTTTCTATCTCAGAATCATAATTTTTTTCCTGAAATGCTTGAGGTTGGATGTGGCCCGACAATTCATCACTCCCTTCCTTTTGAGGAATATGTAGGCCAGATATGTATGGCTGACTACAAGAAAAGTAACTTAGAAGAAATACAGAAGTGGGTAGAAGGTTCACCCGATGCTCATAACTGGGGTCCATTCTTGGCTCAGGTTTTAACTACCGAGAACGGACAAGAACCAACAACAAAAGAACTTGTATCACGGATGGATTCTTTGAAAGCAAAGATTGTACAATTTGCAGAGTGTAATATTCTGAGATTCTTACCCCTTGGTTATGCAAAGGAGTTTGATCTCGTTACTTCCTTCTATACTGTTGAATGTTCAACGCGTACGAAAGATGAGTGGAGACTAGCTATGGAAAACCTCTCAGGTTTGGTTAAGAGCGGTGGATGGGTAGTTCTATCAGCTCTTAGGCAGACTGATCACTATATGGTCGGGGATACAAGATTTCATTGTGCACCTATTGATGAGAATGACATGCGAATGACTCTCATTGATCTAGGTTTTATCATGTCGACTATTACTATTGAAGTTAATCAATGCCCAGAATGGGCAGAGGAGGGGTTCAATAGTGTGATCATTGCCTCTGCCCAGAAATTATAAATGGGAATTTATTGATGTTGCCTGTTTGATTTTTATAGAAGAATGTTATATAATACATGGGCAACAGTTGGATTTCAGTAATGAAAAAGAAAACAACAATTAAAGCCCCGAAGACAATATTCGGATATCACCTAGTTATGGACTGCTATGGATGCGACCTCAAGGCCGTAGATAGTATGGAATTCTGTTATAAATACCTCAACGATATAGTTGAGCTCCTGAAAATGACCAAGCAAACTGAGCCGTTTGTTGTATATACAGATGCCGTAAAGTACCCAGACAAAGCAGGTATTAGCGGATGGGTGCCTATCGTAGAGTCTGGTATATCTATCCACACCCTGACTCCAACTGAGTTCGTATCTATTGATGTTTACAGTTGTAAGAAGTATAATGTAGAGCAGGTTAGGGAGTTCACAAGGAACGCATTCAAGCCTCAAGAGATCGAAGAGAAATTCTTCCTCAGAGGTGAGAAATACGTTCATCCTACCAAGGAAGAATCTAGGAAAATTTTAAATAATAAATAAATAAAATGAAATTAGCTAAACCTTTCTCAAGACTTATAATCCTAATTTACCTAGTTACAACAGTATTATGGATTTTATTCGTTTGGGAGACAAGGTATACTGGCACGCTTGAAGGTTGGAAGTTTGACTATCTACTAAAGCCATTCCTCATGGGGATGACCATACTGCCTATCACGGGTGGTATTTTGGGCATTAAGAACTCTATGAGTTGGGGAGGGTTAAAGAGCGCTATGGGAAGAGCCACACTATTTATAAGCCTCGGGCTACTTGCTTGGGGAGGTGGTATGGTTATCTGGAATTACTATTTATTCTTTACTAACATAGAGGTTCCTTATCCATCACTTGCTGATGTCATATTCATACTAAGCTGGCCTCTATGGAGCTACGGCCTCATAGAGCTTTCAAAGGCTATCGGTGCTCAATTCGGTTGGCACAATATGTTGAATAAGAAGAGGATATTCTTTGTATCCGCGATATTTATAATCGCATCTTTTTACCTACTGTTTGGTGTCGCTCGTCAGTGGAGTGTCTCTTTGGCTGATGGTGGACTAAAGTTATTCTTTGACCTATTTTATCCTATTGGAAGTATCATCATCTCTACTCTAGTGGCGCTCATATACTGGCTTTCTAGGAATCTTATCGGAGGTGTTTACAAGAAGCCTGTAATGATACTCCTTTTTGGATTCATGATAAATTATATAGGGGATTTTACATTTTCTTATACTACTACGAAAGGAACCTACTTCAACGGACATATTGCTGACTTTATCTTTACAACAGCGATGTTTGCGATAAGTCTGGGTCTATCTTTACTGCATTCACATCCAGTAGATTATCCATCTAATAAACAATCATAAATTTTATGACAACAATACAAGCGGACAATTTCATCGGAGTATTTGATCAGATGTTCGTGAATATTATAAAGGAACAAGAGCTCATCATTGGTCCGGTTGCTTGGGATGAAGCTAAGAAAGTCCCTGGATTCCATGTTATAGATCAGGCCAAGGGAGAAGTTTCTTTCGATGGAGATGGCAAAGAAGTATTGGCTCGTCTGATCGATCAGTATGCACTACTCTTCGGTAAAGCTTCCAACGAAGTCTGCAAAGAAGCAGTACAAAGTCTACTCTCAAAGCTTACTCCAGAGCAGATACCTGCTAGTCTAAAGTAATTCCACATAGGAATATCTATCTATAAATCAAAGCCAAGGACTTTATTGAAGTAAAGTAGTGTTGTACGCTTATCTTCGTCTGCTACTGTCTTATCTGAAAGTAGTCCCCAGCAGACAGCCAGCGCTCGGGGCATG
>JBAXNK010000008.1:0-15315 GCA_037133845.1 bacterium | reverse complement strand
CTCTCGCAGAAGAAGTGTGCAGTCTTCGGACTAACAGAACAACGAGCGACAGATAGACTATCCCTACTGCAAGGCCAGATAACCGGAGCATCTTCTGTAGTGAACAATCTTTGCCCACTAGTAAACGAGCTAACTTCTACTACCGATGATTACACTCGTAATTTAACTATCCAGAACTGCAACGACGCAAAAACTAACCTTGCCCGTGCGCAGGCCGCACTAGCATCTGCAAATTCAGATCCATCTAACAAGCAATGTTCAGTTTGGGAAACAGTAACACCAGGGTCCGCAATCAGAGACAAGGTAAGTAAGACCTTAAACTCTCCAGAAACACAACTTGAGCTTGTTAGAAACATAAATGATGCCCTCAACTACTTATTCACAGCCCTCTTATCTCGCTTCCATAACCAAGGACTTTCTAGTCTTGTTACACAGCCAGTCAGTAGCGTATCGGGCGGTGCATCTACCGCCAACAACATTACAGACTCTCTTGGTAATCCAGTAAGTGGTTCCGGTAATAATAATGGATATTCGCCTTTCGATATCACTACAGATCTCGCTGCTATTATAAAAACTCAGGTGGATTATGTATCTGAGGCCACAAAAGCCTTATCAATATCGAGCAACATAATGCCAGCGTTAGGTGAGCTTGATTACTGCATACCAGGCCCAAATCCAGATTGGGAACAAATAGCTGGAGTAAACATAACACTAAATGATCGAGCCCCAGAATACCTTAATAGTATTGAGAAAAATTTTGGAATAACTAGCCCAATGCAAACTCCTGGTGGAAGTGAGTACCTTGGAATGGCACATTCTGGACTTGCTTTAACTACGGGACTATCTTCTACAGATAACAAGATCAGTTCAGAGAATTCTATTTACCAATCTGATATCGCAACCGCAAATGCAAACATCGCGAAGCTTAGAGACATCAAGAGCCAAGTTGACGCAATAGTGAGTGCTGCGAAGTCGCGCAGAGCAGCAGACAGGGCCAAGAATGGTCTACCGCCAATAGATGCAAGTTGTAATTAGTATAATAAATATATGAACCAAGATAATAAAAAAAGTAAGGCTCTAATAGTAACAATCATAGCAGTTATACTGTTGCTACTTTCTCTTGGGTACTTTTTCTTCTTCTCAAACAAAGGCACACCTTCTCAGACCACGACAGTTGCAAGCTCTTCATCTTTATCTAGCTTCTTCAGTAAGATATTTGACTCATTCACAGGAAAGGGTAGTCCAACAGCAACGGGAGGATTTACCACAAACAGTAATAGTGGAGGTAGCAAGGGGACAGGTATAGGTGCAAACACAACTTCAAATGCCAACACTCTTGGTCAGAGCACTACTACAAGTAGCCCCGGATTCTTCCGAAGTCTTTGGAATTCAGCCTTTGGCATTACTTCAAATAATAATACAAATACTAACTCAGGTGGAGTGAGTAGTACTGGAGGATTTGGGACTGGAAGCGGTAGCGGTACAGGAGCATCTGGTACTCTCGGTAACGGATCATCAGGCACAGGTAATGGTGGATTCTTTAGTAACCTATGGAACTCTGTCTTTGGTAGCGGTAGTACAAATAATACAACTACAGCTGGTAGTGGGGGAACTGGCACTGGTGGATTTGATAATTCTGGTAGCAACGGAGGGGCAGGAGGAACTGGTGGCACAGGTACTGGATTTGGAACTGGAAGCGGTACGGGTAGTGGTACTACTGGGGGATTTGGGAATGGAACTGGTGGTGCAGGAGGAACTGGTAGTGGTACTACTGGGGGATTTGGCTCAGGGTCTGGAAGTGGTACAGGGGCAGGATTCGGCACTGGAACAGGCGCTGGCCCAGGAACTGGATTTGGAAGTGGCACAGGATTTGGTGGTAACAACGGCTTCGGATCTGGTAATGGATTCGGGATAGCCCCAAGCCTGAACTCAATCCCTGGACTTGGTTCAGGTACTGGATTTGGAACAGGTAGTGGCCTCGGTAGTACAGGAGGATTTGGTTCAGGGAATGGATTAGGTAGTGGTTCTGGATTTGGAACAGGAGGAGACTTCGGCACTGGCTCTGGTAACGGTAATGGTACAGGAAGTGGAGCAGGTAGTGGGTCTGGAAGTGGCGCGGGTACTGGAAGCGGAGCAGGTACAGGGGCCGGGGCTGGTAGTGGTGCGGGCTCCGGCGCAGGAGCTGGTGCAGGCGGAGGAGCAGATCTAGTCATAGACACTCAGAACTTCTGTGAGTCACTGACTTTCACCGCACAAGAGCAGGCCAAGCTTGATAACCTGCTCAAACAATACTATCTACTCGCAGGTACACTCAAGAGTGAGTCTGATATCACAACGGTAGACAATGCTCGCTTCGCAGACCAATCAACTATCGACCAGGCAACAGCGCTTACTAAAACTTGCTACACAGAGAAAGCCGACCCTTTATACACTGGTCCACAGGAGGTAATGGGGAATCCGTACTTCAATCCTAGTGAAGGGAGCCTAGTAAATAACAACCTTTCATCTAGATACTCATCTAACAAGTGGGGGAACACTTCAGTTGGTCCATACTTCTGGGGAGGCAAGCTAAACGGTTTCTCAGGGAATTCTCACATGGCAAAGGAAACACAGCTGGCTGATTCTACTGGGGCCAACGTTATAAGAATCGCAATGTCAGCGAAAGCAGATATGGATTATAAGGGAGGAAGTTGTATCACGAACTTTAACTTAACTAATCTAGCCAAGAGAAGTGATTTCAATGCGATACTGAATGATCCACAATTCAGCACTATTATAATCACGTCATATGACGGAGTATCATTTGCAGATTGTGAGAACCAGAATTTCCTTGATCCAAACTTCTATACCAATGCACACACCCAGGCAATCCAGAAAGAGTACGCTGACTTTGCAACATACCTAGGCCAATTCAATAAAAAATTCATCCTAACAAATTGGGAAGGGGACAATGCTATATACTGTGGAGCCTCTTATTACAACGCAGAGGCAGGAACTTGTACTGGAACTGCGAGTAAGATGCTTGGATTCACAAAGTGGATCAACGCACGAACTGCAGGCATAGCGTCATCTGGATCTGATAATGTATTCTCAGGTGTTGAATTCAATGATGTAAACAGACTTAAAAGCTTTAGCCTTCCAAGCGTGCTACGTGACGTGGTACCGAAGATAGATGCTGAATATTTCCTATATTCATCATACGAATCTATCAATGTATCAGCAAGCCAGCTATCGAGTGATATAGATACTATTAGAAAATTATTATCAGATAGTGGTAAGATTAGTAGTAACCTACTTATAGGTGAGTACGGATTCCACATAAACGGTTTCCCTGATGCATCTGATAGACTACGAGCTATCACACAAACTATAAGCGATAAGAATATACCCTACGCTATAGTATGGACACTAACCGACGATAACGCTTTCAGCCTATTTGATGCCAATGGAAACAAGACGGTATTCTTCGATTCAGTTTTTGGTACGACCAAGCAAAGCACTGTAGGCACAACTCTAAAGAGCTACAGTGCATACATCCCAGACTTCAAAGAATTCGAAGCATTGTTCAAGATTTGGTAATTCGTTTGGTTCGCAGTAAAGAAAAATGAAAAAGATTATCCCTTACATCTTCATAGCCCTAATAGTCACGAGCCTACTCGCTCCGTTCTCTTTGACTTTGGGTGGTGGTAGGTTAGGAGCGAAAGCAAATGTAGCGAGTGCAATTATAGTTCCTCCACCTGCTGGTGCAGCTACACCAGCAGCAGATAGTAATAATATACTACTACCAAAATGCGCTGGATGGTTTAGTGTTGATCTAATGGGATGTATAGGTCTAGCAGCTTATTATGCAGTCTTTATTCCTACCTCTTATTTATTTGCCATATCTGGCAACTTCTTTGACTTTACATTCTTCTACTCTGTCCAAGACACATCCTACCGTTCACCGTTCGTAGTCCAGGGGTGGGGAGTAGTGCGTGACTTCGTGAACATGTTCTTCATATTCGTACTCTTATATGTGGCCATATCTACCATCCTTGGAATTCACGGGTTCAAGACCAAGGAAATGATTATTAATATTGTGATAGTCGGCCTACTCATAAACTTCAGCCTTTTTGCTACTCAGGTCATCATCGATGCTTCCAATATACTAGCGAGAGTTTTCTATAATTCTAATTCTATTACTATTACCAAGAGTGACTCGGGTGCAGTCGCGGGCCCTAGCCTCAAGACAGGCCCTAACGGAGAGTTACCTCTTTCTGCGGCCATAGTAAACAAGGTCAACCCTCAGGCTCTTCTAATAAATTCAGGCAAGGTTGGTAACATACAGAGTGAAGTAGGCAAGCTTCCGCAAGACAATGGGGAGAGTAATAGCCCTATAAATGCTCGAGTGTTCCTACTTGTTACTATTCTTGCGAGTGCAGTGAATGTCATCGGCATAGTGGTATTCCTATCAACAGGACTAATATTCATATCTAGAGTGATTGGCCTCTGGATGGCCTGCATATTCGTGCCTTTTGCCTTCTTCTCATATACAGTGCCTTCTATGCAGGGACTTGAGATGGTGGGCTGGAAGCACTGGTGGCCAGACACTCTCAAGCAAGCATTCCTCGCTCCAGTATTCATATTCTTCTTGTATTTGATTGTTAAGTTTCTAGACACTGGTTTGAGTTTGATCAAAGTTGATAAATCCAGTAGTGGAATAGCTTTTGTAATTGGAACTACTGTACCATTCGTTTTCATGATGATGCTCATGTGGAAGGCAAAGGGTATAGCTACTAAGATGTCAGGAGAGATGGGACAGGGAATAACGCAGGGCATATCGGCAGCTATTGGATTAGCAGTAGGTGCTGCAACTGGAGGTGCAGCACTTGCTCTCAGGGGTACTGCAGGTGCAGTAGCTAAATACACAATGAATGATAAAGAGAGGAATAGTGATAAGTTCCAGGGGGCGAAGGATAGCCTAAATAATAGACATGCATTAAATCCAATGAGATACCTAGGCGCTGCAGGTGGAGCAATTAGTGGAACCAAGAATTACGCGTTGGCAGGAATCGCGAAAGGAATACATAAAATACCGGGCGGTAAGGATGACACAGGTACCAAGGTTAGCTTAGGTCAAACATTTAAAAATTCTCAGAAAAAAGTTAACGATGTAGAGCACGCACGGCACGAACTTGATGATGCTAAAAAGTCTGCAGGATTTGAAAATGAAGATATTAGTAAGCTCTCTGATTATCAAACAGGTAAGGTAAAGGAGAAGTACAATAAAACTAAAAAATCTGAGACGAGAGAGGAGCTCAAGAGGAGCGGTGACGCTGGTCTAGGATTAGAAAGCGAAGATGAATTCAAGAGAAATAACCGTCAAAGGGTTATGGCGGATGTTGGTACAGATCCAGCAAACATAGACCATGGAACACGTGAATTAAATGACGCTGGTAAGAAGGCGGTAGAAAACCAACTAAATAGTGAGTATGCTGCCAAACTCGAAACTGCAACTACCGGCAAGCTAGATGCTAAATTTGATGAACTCATACATCACTCACAAGAAACCGTTAGCGTCCTACAGAGAGCTATGGCAAAATCAAATACTAGTAGTTACGATCCTAGAAATCTTGGGTCTGGAAAGTCTGACAAGCGTGACGGGTTCTTGGGCGGGGTGTTGCCAGTTGTAGCCATGGCAGGCTTAGCTATGGCAGTGCGTAGCGGTATGAAGAGTGGTCTAGGGGCAAATACAGGAAAGTCGACAGGTAATTTCGCTGGCGACCTCAAGGAAACTATAACTTCAGCCCTTGGATCTATCAACATAAAAGTTGAAGCTCCGAAGTCTGGAGGTGGAGGAGGCGATCATGGCGGAGGAGGTGGGCATCATTAATTAATATATGGATCAAACACAATTACAACAAAAAATAGCCGAATACTTCTTAAAACTTTCACCGCAAGCTCAGGATAAATTCAAGAGTATGGAGTGGATGGATTCACTTAGTAAAATAAGTGCTAAGTACACTCTTGATACTGACCAGGCACAGGAATTGGCCACCGAGACGACTCTTGTACTATTGGGAATAGTATCCATAGAGCAATATGCTGAATCTATTGACACTAATATCAAGCTTCCAGAGGATTCATTGATTAAAATGCTTGATGAGCTAGAGAGTGAGATTATAGCAGAGGTTCGCTCTGACATAGATGAAGCTTACACATCTAATCTAAAAGATATATCAGATAATGACAAGAAGTTGGCCACCGACATCGACCCTCGCTTCGCTACTCTTCCAGAGGAACTCCGCCATGCAATCGCAACATCAGACTATAAGCAGAAGCTATTCGATATCGCTACTAAATACAAGCTTGCTATTAACAAGATGCAGCCGCTTGAAGACATAACGGTGAGATTTATTAAGGGCGAAATATCTGCAAGTCAGTATGAGAACAACTTGGCACTAGACCTTGATGTCGAGGCAGGCAAAGCAAGACAGATAGCAGGGGATATCAACGAATCCATCCTCAAGGCCATCCGTCAGACAGAGAAGGTGGATACAACACCGAGTACTGAGCAGGAAGATGAAGTACCCCTACCACCATATGCAAATCCAAAAACAGTAGAGGTCACTCCAAAGCCGGTCACCGCTCCATCAGTACCAACAACCGCTCGCGATGTCTACGGAGAGGCAGGGATTGAGATACTTGATGACTCTAACACTAAGACAGACCTAGATGCAGAAGAGAAGAGTCTGACTCCAAAAGAGAGCGTCGTATTCGCTCAGTCTGGTATAGACCTTATAAAAGAGAAGCTCGACGGTATAACTTCTACCAAGAACACTCTCAGCGATCACACACTATCGCGATCAAGTGATGAGCCTATCATACCAGCCAAGCAAACACCTGCACCCACAACTCCTACCCCGGCTGTACCCACACGTGCTCGTGATCCATATCACGAAGCCATAGAACAATAATATGAGATTCAAAGTCCCACAATTCATCGATGTAGAAGACAAGCTCTTTGGGCCTTTTACTTTCTTCCAATTCGCATATCTTGCAGGTGGAGCTGGTATGGTATTTATCATATACAAGCTACTCCCAATATGGATAGGGATATTCTTAATCATCCCGGTTGCAGGACTTTCACTACTACTTGTCTTCTACCGTATCAACGACAAGCCTTTTATGTATTATCTACAAGCTGGGATCAACTACTTCATATCTAGCAAGCTTTACATATGGAAGCAGAGGCTAGCCAAGCCAGGGGACAAGAAGAATGAAGAGGTTGAGATACACTCAAAGGTGTCTACGTTGCCAATGATGTCAGAGAAGAAGCTTGAAGACTTGTCATGGAGTCTAGATCTCGAGACTGGCCAACAAGACCCGCAATAAATTGTGCTATAATTACATGCATGGCAATCAATGCTAAAAGCTCTCAAGATTTCGTACCAATAAAAGAGATCCACGATGGAGTCATCGTACTTAAAGATGGTGGCTTGCGTTCTGTACTACTGTCTTCTTCTATCAATCTATCGCTCAAATCTGCCGATGAGCAGACCGCTGTAATAGTTCAATTCCAATCTTTCATCAACGGACTCGACTTCCCGGTACAGATAGTAATGCAATCTCGCAGACTAGACATCCGTCCATACCTTCTCACACTCGAGGGTAGGCTCAAAGATCAAACAGAGCCACTTTTAAAAATACAGACCAAGGAGTACATCGAGTTTATCAGATCTTTCACAGACGATGTAAACATCATGACTAAGACCTTCTTTGTCGTTGTGCCATATAGTTCAAATGTCATCAAATCAAGCTCCAATGCTATAGAGAAGCTACTCGGCGGAGAACCTAAGGCAAATAATAATAATAAAGCTCATGACAAGAAGGCTGAGGATCTAGCGTCTTTTGAAGAGAAGCGTAGCCAGCTGGATCAGCGAGTAGGTGTCATCATCGCAGGACTTGGATCACTTGGTATCCGTAGTACACAACTAAAAACAGATGAGATCGTAGAACTATTTTACAAGACGTTTAATCCGGGTGATATAAGTCAGGGAATAAAGATACAATAGTAAATATTATAATATGAGTATATTTTCAAAATTATTTGGTGGTAGTAATGTAGACCAAGCCAAGAATAAGGCTATGGTGATGCCAGTGCTACCTTCTGAGATCTATAAAGCAGCCGCGCTTGAACTACAAGACATCATCGCGCCATCAGCACTACAGATCACACCAAGGTCGCTGAACCTAGGGGACAAGATCGCTCGTACATTCTTCGTCATATCATACCCACGCTATCTGACCGACAACTGGTTCTCACCTATTATCAATCTTGATAAGGTTTTCGATGTGTCTATATTCATCCATCCGATAGAGACCACCGAGATACTGCGTTCATTCCAGAAGAAGGTCGCCGAAGTGCAAAGTCAGATCTCTATCCGCGAATCCAAGGGTCTCGTACGCGACCCGATGCTCGATACTGCATACCGAGATCTGGAGGAACTTCGTGACAACCTAATGCAAGCCCAAGAGAAGATGTTCGACGTAGGACTATATATCACAGTATATGCAGAAAATGAGAACGACCTCTTTAAAACTGAGTCTGAGATAAAGTCTATGCTCGAGTCCAAGCTCATATACCTGAAGCCAGCGCTGTTCCAGCAAGATGCAGGATTCAAAAGCTCTATACCGATAGGCACTGATCTCCTGGGCATCCACCAGAAGCTCAATACTGAGCCGCTTTCGAGTATATTCCCATTCGTATCTTTCGATCTGACTTCTGACAAGGGGATACTCTATGGTGTAAACCGTCACAATTCTAGCCTTATAATATTTGACCGTTTCTCACTTCCGAACTACAACTCTATCACATTTGCTACCTCTGGCGCTGGTAAGTCTTATGCCACCAAGCTAGAGATCATCCGTACACTAATGTTCGATACTGAGGTTATCGTCATCGACCCTGAACGTGAGTATGAATACCTCTCTGAAGCAGTAGGGGGTAGGTACTTCAACATCGCACTCTCATCTGATCACCATATCAACCCATTCGACCTTCCGATACCTGCCTCTGATGAGACTCCAGCAGACGTACTTCGTGCGAACACTATCAACCTCGTAGGACTCTTCCGTATCATGCTCGGAGGACTCACACCTGAAGAGGATTCAACTATCGACCGCGCTATCACTGAGACATACGCACTTAAAGACATCACTCCGGAGTCAGACTTTGCAAATATAGAGCCACCGCTACTCACTGACTTCGAGATGGTGCTCGCTGGTATGGAGGGGAGTGAATCTATTATATCGAGATTGGCTAAATACACCCATGGATCATGGGCTTCATTCCTAAACCAACCGTCGAACGTAGATATCAATCGTAAATTCGTAGTCTTCTCAGTACGAGACATGGAAGACGAGCTCAAACCGGTGGCTATGTACATAGTTACACACTTCATATGGAACGCAGTTAGGAAGAACATCAAGAAGCGCTTACTAGTCGTCGATGAGGCTTGGTGGATGATGAAGTCTGAAGATACAGCTTCATTCCTGTACTCTATCGCTAAGCGTGGGCGTAAATACTTCCTAGGTCTTGCCACCATCACTCAGGATGTGGGCGACTTCATGAAGAGTCCATACGGTGTACCTATCGTTACCAACTCCTCTATCCAGTTCCTACTTAAACAATCCCCATCAACAGTAGACGTCCTCCAGAAGACCTTTAACCTGACAGATGAGGAGAAATACCTACTACTTGAAGCAAACGTAGGGGAGGGCATATTCTTCGTGGGACTAAAGCACGTAGCTATAAAGACTATCGCTTCATACACAGAGGACCAGATCATCACATCTGACCCTTCACAGATACTCGCCATAAAGAAAGCAAAGGATGATCTAGCTGAATCTAATAAGGGTACCGCTGCACCCGAGAAAAAGCCGGTATCCTAACCTGCCTACCGTCAGGCAGGTTGTGCACAAGGGCACTATTGTCGTATAATATAAGAGTGAGAATGCTCCATGGAGAAAAGTTTATAGTACTACTTCTAGGCTTATTTTTCTTGTCTTTTTTTATATTACCAACACATAGAATTCAGGCCCTAGATGCTGGGATAGTAGACAGTGATGTAAACGTAGATCTATTCCCAGAGAACGCCCAGCCATATTCTGATATGACCATAACTCTATCAAGCTATGCTGCCGATCTAAATAAAGCTCTAATAGTGTGGAAGAACGGCAAGAACACACTCCAGTCTGGATACGGTAAGACTAGTTACTCTTTTAAAACCCTTGCTCCGGATCAGGCTATAACTTTCAAGGTCACTATCACTATAGCCGATGCCAATGCGTCACTGACTAAGACCATAACCATAAACCCTCAAGAATTGGATATCCTCTGGGAGTCAGTCGATGGATACACTCCGCCTTTCTATAAGGGCAAGTCTTTCGTATCCTCTGAAGGGACGATCAAGGCGGTGGCCATACCTAACTCAAGCACTCTAGGGTCTTCTAAGGGGAGAGTAACCTATACATGGAAAGCCGACAATAACACTAATCTCGCAGTATCTGGATACGGTAAGGATGCATACGTTTTCAAAAATAGTAATTTAAATACAAGTGAGAATATCTCCGTTTCTGCCTCATCTATAGATGGGAATTATGATGCACAGAACAATGTCAGAGTACCCATAGTAGATCCTAAGATAGTCTTCTACAAGAGGTCTCCGACAGAGGGGGTGCTTTATAACAATGCCTTGGTAGATGAAGCATCTATAACTGAAGATGAGGCCACCATCGTAGCTGCACCATACTTCCTAGTTACCAAGGGCCAGGATCTGAATCTTACATATTCTTGGCAGACCAACGGACAAGATGTGAAAACTCCAGATATCAAGAATGAGCTGACTGTTCACCCTACTTCACGTGGGGGATATGCTACTATTGATCTAGTGATAGAGAACACAGTTATGCTTTTCCAGAAGGTGCAGGCACAATTAAAATTAGATTTATAATATGAAAAACAAAAAACTTCTTACAATAATATTCTCTCTAGCCCTATCGGTATCAAGCGTAGCACTTGCTACCGACCCTACAGACATAAGCGCTCAACTTCCTAAAAGTGACTCAACAAATTACAACCTACTAGCACCTATAGGTGGTTTAAGGAATATAAAAACTAATGACATAGGGGGCTATTTTAATATAATCATCCAGATCATTATCGGACTCGCTGGAGTACTCGCAGTGATTATGATAATAGTGAATGCTATCAAGTACATGGGAGGGGACTCAGTGTTCAATAAAGAGGAGGGTAAACATGGCATGACAGCCGCACTACTTGGACTCTTTATTGCTCTTGGATCATATGCACTATTGAACACAGTTAACCCAGCACTTCTAGGTGGAACTTTGACAGTAGACAATGTGAGTATTGAGATTAACGAAGATCCAATAACTTCCGATGTTAATACACCCATACCGCAAGGCTCAGTGGCACAATGCGGAGGGGGAATTAGTCGTCTAGCCAATACAACCTTCTCGGTTTGTAATGATATTAAATCTAATTTACAAGACCTACTTAATGCGGCCAAGACTGCAGGTAAAAATCTCACTGGTGGAGGATTTAGAACTCGAGATCAACAAATAGCCTTAAGAATAAAGAATTGTAATAATAACACTACCGACCCTAAGGCCCCTTGCAAGCCCCAGACTGCTGTGCCAGGAAATTCTAATCATGAAAGTGGTAAGGCCTTTGACTTTAGTTGTAATGGTGCTGGGACAATAAAATCTCAGAGTAGTGAGTGTTTTGTATGGCTCGCAGCAAATGCTAGTAAATATGGTTTATTTAATTATCCACCTGAACCTTGGCACTGGTCATGGGATGGTAAGTAGTTAATAATTTTTATGCCAAAGAAAACTATTATAATCTTCGTGTCAGTATTCATCGCAGTTGGTGCGATTATTTACGGTGCATACTATTTCTTTGCAGGATCGGGATCCAAGAGCGGCACAACTACTGGTACAGGTTCTGGCTATCAGCAATTCAACACACTAGGTGGTAGCAAGGGTACAACAGGAGGAGGCACTACGGGTGGAGGAAACACTGGAGGAGGTAAGGGAGGAGGCACTACTGGTGGAGGCGAGGTGGTTGCTTCCAAGTTCCATAAACTTACAGACTTCCCAATAGCTGGAGCAACTTTCTTCTATGATACTAGAAATATCCCTCAAGTAGAGGGCGTCAAGCCTGATCCGACTAAGCCAAAGTTTGAGATAGTTCCATCGCTTCGCTATGTTGAGAGAGTCACCGGACATATAGATGAATTATATCTTGATACAAAGGTTGTAGGTGAGATATCTAATTCAACAATACCAAATATCTATGAGAGTATGTTTGATAGTAAAGCTTCTACAGTTATCTATAGATATTTATCTTCAGATAACAGCATCTCGAGCTTCATAGCAACACTAGGCGGAACAAAGGGGGACTTCCTGCCGTCAAATATCGTAGACTTGAGCCTCTCACCAGACAAAACAAAGTTCTTCTACTTGATAAAGGGTGCTAGTGGTATAAATGGAACAATACAAAACTTTACAGACGGAAAGAAAAATCCATTATTTAGCTCTTCATATGATGAATGGCTATCTCAGTGGGTAAATGCTGGATCAATATTCCTAACAACAAAAGCCTCAGGAGGGGAGAATGGATACCTATATTCTCTAAATACTTCGAATGGATCATTAAAGAAAATATTCGGTCCAGTTATGGGGCTTACTACAAATTCAAATAATGGCGGTACAGTAGTACTATATAGCAACTCATTTAGTGGGGGAGTAAGCCTTGGATTGTTTGATGTTACGAGCCACAAGACAAGCGACCTCGGAGTATCTAGCCTTCCAGAGAAGTGTGTGTGGAGCACAGACAATACTAGTGTGTATTGTGCAATTCCAGACTCATTACCGATTGGGCAATACCCAGATTCTTGGTACCAAGGACTCGTATCTTTCTCTGATCACTTTATAAAGATAAATACAAAGACTTCAGAGGTTATAAATCTAGGAACTCCAAATGAGAGCATAGATGCTACTCACATGTTCACAGATGACAAGGAAATCGCCCTATTCTTCACAAATAAGAAAGACTCCACCCTATGGAGTCTTGATCTTAAATAGTATTTAGATTATATAGTTTCGGATTCTACGTATTTTATAATCACACGACGAGTTGGACCATAACCCTCAGATTCTGTTCTAATATTGGGAACTTGCTCTAGGAACATGTGTAAGATCTTGCGATCAGAAGCAGGCATTGGATCTACCTCGACATTACTCTTGAAATATTTTGCACGTTCAGCCATCATATGAGCTATATTCTTCAAGCTTTCATGGTGCTTTTTCTGGTATCCATTCACATCTATGAATAATTTATCCACCTCTTCGAGTGCTGTGTCGCGCTCTAATACTTTGCGAACTATATGATTGAGAGATCTAAGGGTGTCGCCATCGCGACCGATTATGAATCGAGAGTCAGGAGTTTCTACCATGCACCAAAGCATCCCACTGTCCTCTGTAAATGTACAAGAGGCTAGCTCGCACCCTGTGTGAGTGAAGATGTTCTCTATTATGCTTTTAATTTTATCTTGATTCATCTTTTTATTGAGCTTTTATTTCAAGCTTACTTCTGACATACCACTCTTGAGCTATAGTAAATATATTACTTATGGCTATGTAAAGCGCAAGTGCCGCAGATATATTATAGGTAATCAAAGTAATTATGACAGGAAGGGTGTACTTCATGTTTGTTTGCATACTTGAAGCTAATTCATCTGCAAACTTCTTATTAGTATTTGGGGTGCTTGGCTTACTTTCAATCGGTGAGGCTAGGTATGCCTGTACGAATTGAGATACACCTGCTAATAGCGCGAGAATTATGCTTTTGTGATACAAATCGATGAATCCCAAGAAGTTACTATTTAATATCGTAGGAATCTGAACAAATGAGTATAGAGACTTGTATGAAGCCGCGGTGAATCCGTTATAGAACACTCGGTAGAGAGCGATTAGAACGGGAAACTGTATAAATATAAGCAGAAATCCAGAGAATGGGTTGGTGTCGTACTTTTTATAGAGTTCAAAGGTTTTCTTGGCCTGCTCTTCGCGATCAGGGAAGTCATTCTTTATCTTCTCAAGCTCTGGCTGCATACGCTTCATCATAATCTGAGTCTTGATAGACTTACGAGTAAGAGGGAAGAGTATTAGTTTAACGATGATAGTTATGAGTATAATAGCAAGGCCTATATCACCGAGAGTAACCTTATTTATCAAGACTATTAGTAAGTTGTATGTGGGCTGGTAAAAGAAAAGGTTCCAAATTGTAGACATTCGTCTATTGTAGCCTAAAACCCTCTAAAACCAAAATTATTTGATTTTACTTAGAATAAGGCCGATATCATCCTTAATATCCTTATAAATAGGCATTTTTGCCTGTTTTTTGTAGAAAAATATACCCATAATATCTTTATGTATGTTCAATGAACTTAATGCATTATATCCCTGGCGGCGTAGCTTATTCCTCAGAACGGCACTTTTAGCCATACTTTTAGGGGCGACGACTGAATACTGACTAGGCTTTTTAGCCATATATTTAAAGGTAAAAAATGATCCAGCAACAAAAAAGCCCTCTTTCATAATAGTATTAAAGAGTTCTTTTGTTAGACGTTGCCTTTTAGGGAGCATATTACTTAGCAATAGAGACCTTTTTACGGCCTTTCTGGCGGCGGCGAGCTGTTACCTTCCTACCACCTGGAGTTTTAGCACGGGCTAGGAATCCGTGTGTCTTTGCTCTCTTCCTTCTATTAGGTTGATATGTCTGTGACATGTAGGCAATATATACTAAAACGCGTTATAATGCAACGCCGACAGATATCCACAGGTTATCAACATGTTAATCCAGGGTTTGAATTATTGGCTATTTGATTAAAAGGTTATAATGAGCACTATGAATACAAAGGAGCTTTGGGAAAAGAGTTTAGCTGAAATAGAGTTGAGTATGTCTCGTGCCAATTTCACAACATGGTTCAAGAACACATCAGTAATCAAAGAGGAGGGTGGCACTATCTACCTAGGAGTGCCAAATGAGTTTGTAAAGGATTGGCTATATAATAAATTCCACAAGTTAATACTAAAAACCCTTATCAATCACGAGGATGGTGTCAGATCTGTGGAGTATGTTATACACAAATACGAGGCTCCGAGTAAGCCGAGCGACAGCAAGGAAGTTGCAGCTCCTGTAATACATGCAAACAAAGAACTCCCACTAAACCACCTGTACGCAAA
>JBAXNK010000007.1:0-15471 GCA_037133845.1 bacterium | reverse complement strand
CATATATGTAGTCCCTGTAGCTATCTTCGTAGCATCGAGCGTAGGAATACTTTCATAGATTTGTTTAAGCGTATGAAAAGTGCCAGAGACCGAGCCGGGAGTAGTGAAGGATTGTGTGCCTTCGGTTGCAGTAGTTGTGTTGTTTGTGATTTTAGAATAAATATTATCTAGTGTGTACATAGTGCTACCTGTGGGGGTAGTGGTAGGGTCTAAAAGGCCAGCAAAGGAGCTGCGAGCTAGGGCTCCGATGAGAAATGCGATGATGACGAGAGAACTTGCTTGTAAAAATTTCTTCATAATAATGATGTTAATTAAATAATGTTTGTTCTATTTTAATATTGCTCTTGTAACGGGACCGACTATCCCATCAGCGGTTAAGGAATGATCTTTTTGGAATTTGACTATGAACTGCTTAGTAAGTGGACCGAATATGCCATCTGGGAATAAGCCTAGGATGGTTTGCACGCATTTGACCTTGTCCCCTACATACCAGAGTTTAAGGATGTTTGTAGTGATGGTGCAGTGTGAGTTGTTTAGATTTGTGATGGGTGATACTTGAGGAGAAGAGTTTACAGGTGGAGTTAGAGTTGTTGGGGAAGATGGTGGTAGAGTTGTAGGTCCTGAACTAGATGGCCCTCCAGAATTCGAAGATGTGATAGTAGGGGCTGGATGACCGTGATTAACAACCGCTTCTGCTTTCTTCCATGTGGTTGTTACTTTGTAGTCTATAGTGTTACAACTTGTAGTATTGGAGCAGTTCATAGATATCCAACCGATATTCGGACTATACGCGTAGCCAGAGAATACGCCAGTTGTAGTGTTTACGCTTACTTGAGAGAAGTCGACATAGCCGGTGTTTTCACTCCATGCGTAGCCAGACAGAACACCGCTTGTATTTACTACTTTGTAGTCTATAGTTCCGCATGTATTTGTATTGGAGCAGTTGAGTGATATCCAGCCGATGTCGGGGCTGTAAGCGTATCCAGATAAAGCACTATCGTCCACTGTCACTTGTGAGAAGTCTACATAGCCACTATTCTCGCTCCATGCATAGCCAGAAGTAGAAGAGGATGCGTAAGCGACATGTGTGGAGAAAAGTATTGCAGAAAAAAACATAGAGATGGAAAGAAAACCGACAATAGACACTTTGTATTTCATCATAGTATTATAACCCCCCCGCATGTTTTAGCAAGGGAAAATTAGGAAAAACACCTAGCAAGGACCGTCCTTGCTAGGTGTTATATATTCCTATAAAATTCTTTGACTTTTTCGATATCAGTGCCTGAAGTATAAATTTCTGGTTCGCTTGGTTTGTCAGCGGGAAGAATGCCTTGCTCTTCTATCACCTGCTTCACTCGGTGAACTACAGCAATAGTAGGGTCGATGATATTAACTTTATCCCCCACTATTTTCCGTATACGATTTATCAGGAATGAATAGTGCGTACACCCGAGCACAAGCTGGTCGATATTATTTTCGAGCATGGGATCTAAATATTTTCGTAATAGTTCCTCTGCTTCATCGGTATCTGCTCTACCATCTTCGACAAGCTCTACCAAGCCATAGCCGATAGCTGTGTGAATCTGTGCATCTCCTGCAAATTTATCCATCAGATCTTGAAGCTTCTGCCCCTCTGCTGTGACTTTGGTCGCAAGCACACCGATATGACCAGTATTCGAGCTCTCTACGGCCGGCTTGATAGCAGGCTCGATACCAACGAATGGAATTGAATATTTATTGCGAAGTTCTGCTATCGCCGACGAAGTTGCAGTATTACAAGCTATCACAACAAGCTTACAATTCTTTTGTATTAAAAAATCAGTAATCTTGTAAGAGAATCCAACAATCTCGCTCGGTGAATGAGAACCATAAGGAATGTTCGCCTGATCAGCCAAGTAGATGAAGTGATAACCCGGAAGTTCTTTCGTTAGATACTTGAGTATCGAGAGACCTCCAAGCCCTGAATCAAACACTCCGATGTTGCCCTGATTATTCCCTTGGGTCTCCATATTATTTCTTATCGAGATCTAGTGCACAGGAGTTCATGCAGAAGCGCTTACCGGTAGTCTCTTTAGGGCCATCTTCGAACATGTGCCCGAGGTGAGCACGGCAGTTGGCACAGACAACTTCGGTACGAGTCATACCATGACTATCATCAGTAATAAAGTTCACTGCGCCTGGGAGCGCTTCGTCGAAGCTTGGCCAGCCAGTGCCAGAGTCGAACTTGGTGCCTGATGCAAAAAGTGGGTTCCCACAGACTTTGCACTTGTACGTGCCGTCTTCCTTGGTATGTACATACTCACCCGAGAAAGGCATCTCCGTCCCTTTTTCTTGAGTCACTTTGTATTCCATGTCTGTTAGCTTCTTCTTGAGTTCGTCTTTATCCATAGATTTGTGTGTTTATTCTTATAATCTTTATTTTACCATATATGTCAACCAATAATCGCGCTTGTATATGCGCCCATTGAAAGTACTATATCCACTCTTCTTCTCGAGCTTTAGTATTTTAAAAAGTTTACCATACATATTTATAAAATCTTCTTTTGAAAATACACGCTCAGTCAAGTTAATCTCTTTTATAATATAAGTGTCATGTTCCCGCCCAGGACTATCCTTCAATAAATTCTTTACATTCTTGTTGCCATCTTTGCAAAGCGCTCGGACAAAGAAGTACCCGCCGGGTTTCAGCGCACGGGCGCATTCAGACAAATACACATCTCTACCTTTTTCATCAAGAGAGTTTGAACTCGTGACATCTATGATCAGGTCAATCGAACTTTCTGCTATATCATAAGATGCACCGATGTCACCCAGCCTGTAGTCTACACTCACACCTATGTCTCTCGCTCTTTGCTTTGCAAGCTCAAGCGCTGTTTTGTATATCTCGATACCTATAACCTTGTTCCCACGCTCAGCGATATAGTTTGAGTTACGACCAGTACCACAGCCCAGATCAAGGACTGTTTTGTCTTCCAAAACAAACTTCTCTTCTTTCTTTAAAAATTTGAAGATTCGCAAAGTGTCCGCCTGAGGCTCATCACCTTTCGTGACAAGCTTTGGGTTCCTGTATTCTCTATCCCATGTATTACCCTGATGAGGCATTTTATTTATACTCTTTTAGAATCTTCGCAGAGTGTAGCGCGGCTGCAACTGCATGAGAGCCAAAGTTCGTGCGAATCTTCGCTTGTACATGAGTGTTGCAAGTTATGACTCCAAATCCGATAGCTATACTGTTATCTAGCGACACTCTGAGTATGCCTTCAGTTGCAAACTTGCAAACATAATCAAAGTGCGGAGTATCGCCTTGGATTACTGTACCGAGTGCAACCAATACATTAAACTTCTTACTCTTTGCCATCTTAGACAAGATTAGTGGTAGCTCTACCGCTCCAGCAACTTTATGAACTGTTATATTCTTGCTCGATATCTTGTACTTTGCACATTCAGCAAGAGCCTCTGCGAGTAGTCCTTGTGCGATATCGTTGTTAAACTCAGCGCAGACGATACCAACTTTGTACTTACTTGCATCAAATTCTTTAAAGTCCCCTTTTTGTGATGTTAACGGCATAAAATTTCTAATTATTTTAATAAATATTTCCCCAATATATCGAACTCTAGATTCACGGGATCACCCGATTTCTTTTCTTTAATTGTCGTATTCTTCAAACTATAGTCTACCAGACTGACAGAGAAGTAGTTAAGCTTTTTCTCCACCACAGTCAGACTTATCCCATCTACCGTTATCGATCCCTTGGCAACGACAAACATTGAAAATGCCTTCGGGTAAGATATTGTATAGACTGTTCCAGACTTCATTTTCTCTATAGATTTGATCTTCCCCACGGTATCCACATGCCCCAGGACAAAATGCCCATCGAGCCTATCTCCCAGCCTCATAGACTGCTCTAAATTCACGTATTTGGGCATATAAGAGCCGAAATAGCTCTTCTTCAGGGTTTCTTCCATCAGCTCACAAGTGTAGGTACCAGAGGCCATTTTAGCCACTGTGAGGCATACTCCGTCGGTCGATATCGACTCCCCAAGTTTAATCTTCCAGCCTTTAGGCTTCTGTATAGTCAGATACAACGATCCGCTCTTTTTCTCTGCCTTCAGGACCTTCCCCGTACTTTTAATGATACCGGTAAACATAGGGGTATAGTACAGTATTTAGGAGTGAAAAACAAAACCGAAGGCGGATGGAGGGGGATTCGAACCCCCGAAGGCTTTGACACCTTACACGCTTTCCAAGCGTGCGCACTAGACCACTATGCGACCCATCCAAACAAAAATCCGATTTTACTCGGAGTTTTGTTTATGTGGACAATAAAAAATATCCACATGTTCTCGAAAGAACATCCGCTGCAATAATACTAAATATGGAAGGATATTACAAACTTTTAGCTACTGCTACGTATAAAATAATCACAAGTCAAGATTATCTATATTTATACACAGTAGAATAACTCCAGTTTTTTGAACATTCAAAAGACTTATTGAAATTATTATCTAGATATTTCTTGATCTCGCTATCTTTATCCATATCTAAGTTCGTGAAGAGGATATAAATACTATGATTCTTGTAGGCAGAATTCGACAGGTAGCCGAAGTACTCCGCATCATCATTAAACTTCAGTGCGACATTCGCCCTACTTGTGTAGTAATAGGATATCGGCGATTGGTTTGTGACCACAACTGAATCCCTTGAAGTACTAGCAGAGAGGAAGTCAGAGGCCTGCAAGAAACATGTATTCTGTAGATTGGTATAGTGTGTCTTGATCTGGCTTATCGTAAGTAGGCAAAGGAAGATTACAAAAACCGCATTGAATTGACCGCTGATTTTGGTCATAACATATCCAGAGAGTAGGCAAACTGCAGGAATAAGTGGGAGGATAAACCTCTCTTCTTTATGAGGCACGCTTGATGCCAGGATAAAGAATACGCAGAACCAGATGATTGATAGGTAGGTGTTCCTGTTTAGAAAATCTTTTCTAAACACCATGTAGCCTATAGAGAACATGAACAATAGTCCGACTATCGATACGATACTCCAAGCATTCTCGATGAAGAAAGTCGCACTCTGTACCCCGCCCCAGTAGGTTGAAGCTTTGAATCCATGGATGAATGCTCCGAGCGCGTTGCTATATGTGTGCAAACTGTAGAAAAACAACGGAGACAGGACCACAAAGAATATCAAAATTGAAAACCATAAATACTTATCCTTTATAAACTTAAAAGATCGATCACGAATAATAAAATATATCAGGAATACTGGGGCTATCCAAAGTGTGGTGTAGCGAGCAAGGAGCGCGAGCGCGAAAAATAATCCGAAAAGTAATTTGTGTTTTCTCTCGCCCACTTCGTAGCCTTGCCAGAAGCTGATAAAAGTGACGATGATGAAGAAAGTCGCAAATGCATCGGTGAGAACTTGGCTACTATATAATACATGTATTGGAATAATCGATAGGAGTACAGCCGAGCATAGCCCAACCTTCTTATTAAACATGTTTTTACCTAGCACATATAAGAAGAATACAGAAAGTGCCCCGACGGCTGGCATTAAGAAGTCAATCAATGAATCAAGCCTTAGCCTGTATAGAAGCGCTAGTATATACGGTAGCAGTGGAGCTCTGAAGCCAATATTGGGCCAGCCATAGACCATGTCGCTAGAGGGTATAAAGTCACTCCAGCCACTATGTGATAATGAGTAGTCCATTGGAGTGATACTAAGTTGATGACCCAGATTCAAATAGACAGTCTCATCCCAACCTCGTACAGGATTGTATGCGAGAAACATTATTCGAAGAAGAAAGGCTAAAACTACCACTATGACAATAAGCGTATCCGTACTCAAAAAGAAATCTTTTACCTTTGAAATATTCATATACGATATATACCCGTTAATAGATTGAGTCTTATGCGGAAAAGTTCAAATAGCGTTTCTGCGTAGCTATATAAGCTCACCGTAGACTCATCAGAATTCTTCCAAGCCACCGGAACCTCCTTTATCTTGTAGCCCAACTTCTTTGCAAGAACTAGGACTTCTATGTCAAACCCAAAGCGATCAATAGTAGCCATCGAGAATATCTTCTCCGAAGCTGCGGCCGTAAACAGTTTGAATCCTCTCTGTGTGTCATTTATATCAGAGAGTCCAGAGAAGAATCGTATAACATACTTCGCGCCATATCCGAGGATCCTTCTATATGACTGAGCATTCTCTTCGACTGTCGCTCCGACCATCTCGATAGAGCCGATGACCAGATCGAATCCTTGATCTAAATATGGGAGCATATTTAAAACCTGCTCTATACTAGTAGAATTGTCAGCATCCATGAATAACCGGACATCTCCCATCGAAGCAAGCATCCCCTGCCTTACGACATAGCCTTTACCATGATTATCTTGATTGTTGATAAGTTTAAGATTTGAAATTCTAGGAAGTAAAGACTGAACCACGCTTGCAGTTTTATCTTTAGATCCATCATTCACAACAATAATTTCATATTGGAAATTATTGTTCCTAAAAAATCCATCAACAGAATCGAGGGTTTTACTTATTCGATTTTCCTCATTGTAAGCAGGAATTACAATTGAAAGTTTATTCATATTTACATCTCTCTCAAGATTTTTATACGCTCCTCTATCGGTGGATGCGTAGAGAATAGATTGTTCAATTTTTGCATAGGAGAGCCTGCCCCAAGAGGATTAGATATGTACAGATGAGCAATCGCCGTGGAGCGTGCTTGCATCGGGCGCTCATATTTGTGTATCTTCTCAAGTGCAGAAGCGAGTCCTTCAGGATAGCGAGTAAGTAGCACCCCCGTGGAGTCTGCGAGGTACTCGCGCTTGCGAGATATCGCAAGCTGGATCAAAGTGGCCAAAATAGGCGCAAGTATTGAAAGTATAATTCCGACGATTAGGAACAATCCTCCCCCCTCTTCTTTATCATTACTTCTGCGACCACCTAGGAAAGTAGAACGGATTAATATATCAGAAACTATAGATATGAATCCAACTAGTACTACGACGATAGTAGATACGAGCATGTCGCGATTCCCTACATGAGAAAGTTCATGCGCGAGTACTCCCTCAAGCTCAGTCTTGTTCATGATAGCAAGCAGACCTGTAGTTACAGCAACTACTGCATGCTCCCTATCCCTCCCTGTAGCGAAAGCATTCAGGGCTTGATCTTCGATCACATAAATCTTGGGGGTTGGGAGTCCCGCTGTTATCGCCAAGTTCTCCACTGTTGTATACAGGTCAAAAAACTCTTCGCGAGTCACAGGGCGCGCTCGCGCAAGCGATAGAGCTATCTTGTCAGAATACCAATACCCGACGATATTCATCGCGATAGATATGGCTACAAAAATATAGAGTATATTCGGATTGCCGTACAGCCGTGAGAAGATAAATCCAAGTGCTATGACTATCACCAAGAAGCCACTCATGAGTAGCCATGTCTTTCTCGTATTCTCTGCCTGGTGTGTGTAGATAGTTGCCATTTTTATTTATTCTGATAACGAACACCAGTTTCTGTGGCAATGTTCAAACAAGTCTTCATTATCTCTTTTGTCTTTATATCACTTAGGGCCTTATTATGCTCAAACAACGTTGTTTTAGGATTCCAAGTATAAATATCAGAGGAACAACTATCATTCTTTTCTCCGTAGACTGAATAAGACGACGAGAGGATTGATTTCTGATCTGGTAACATTTCTAGACTAGAACCATAGCGGCCAGAGCCACCTCCACCGTTTGAGCCAGAAAGGGAGCTAACTTTACCATTTGGTTCTTTGATCTTTACTATTTCTGGTTCCCCATTGTTCACTTTCACAATGGTATAGAAGTCTGTAGTAGAACCACTTTCTCCGGTATATACCAATAATTCAGGTACGCCATCTCCAGTAATATCTTTTTCCCCGGAGACATACATTGGATGAACATCTCCAAAAAGCTCTTCTACTTTCAGTACAGCTTTTAACTTTTCATATAGGGGTGAGCCTTCTTCGTATAAATCTTTCTTTACATTTTGATCTACCAAATTACTAACCTGAATAACCACTGGCTTTGGATAATACATTTCCTTATTCTCTGACATCCACTTAAGGGCAATGAGCATGAGTACTATAAGTACAAGTAATAGCCCTGTATTTAATTTTGACCCAAAGAACCAATATTTTTTATCCATTTTAGAAATTTTACTGAAGATTATCTCCTTTGATCATCTTCATCGCCTCTTGCACTGTAGTCATAAATTGAGCTGGGAAAATAATCGTTGAATTCTTTTCAACACTGATTTCTGCCATAGTCTGGAGAGTACGAAGTTGAAGAGCCACTGGGTGAGAAGATATGACATCTGCAGCTTCACCAAGCTTCTGTGCTGCCTGGAATTCGCCTTCAGCGGCGACTATTTTCGCCCTGCGCTCACGTTCAGCTTCGGCCTCTTTGGCCATAGCTCTCTGCATGTTCTCTGGCAGTGATATGTCTTTGATCTCTACTGCGGTCACCTTGGCTCCCCATGGCTCAGTATGTGCATCGATCACATTCTTGATCTGAGTGTTGATATCTACGGTCTGAGAAAGTACTTGGTCGAGCATGAATTGGCCAACAATATTGCGAACGGTGGTCTGACTGATCTGATTTACGGCATTGTACACGTCCTCGATAGCCACGACTGACTTCTGTGGGTCGACGATGTTGTAGTAAGCAACAGCAGCGATGTCTATAGAGACATTGTCTTTCGTTATGATCTTCTGTGATGGGATATTCATCGTGACAGTACGAAGAGTAACCCGAGTACTCTTCTCAAGAATTGGTACCAAGATTATCAAACCCGGGCCACGCACTCCGGTTGCCTTACCCAAGAAGAATATAACAGCGCGCTCATATTCCTTGATAACACGCAGGGATGACATCAGTAACAGGAATACTGGGATCAGAAGATAGTACATGGATATTTTTATTGTTAAATACTTTGATAATTAGAACTTCACTTCTACAGGGTTCGCCTCAGCACTCCCTTGCTCGAGCTGGAAGAAGTCCATCTTGGTAAAGTTGAATATACTTGCGATCAGACTGCCTGGGAACATCTCGACTTTAGTATTCAAGTCGCGGACATTACCATTGTAGAATCGGCGTGCAGCCTGGATCTTGTTCTCTGTATCTGAGAGTTCACCCTGGAGTTGCATGAAGTTAGTATTGGCCTTGAGTTCTGGGTATGCTTCAGATATAGCAAATAGAGATTTAAGAGTACCGGAGAGTGCATTCTCAGCTTCACCCTTTTGTGCGGGAGTACCTGCTTGCATAGCCATAGAGCGAGCTTGGGAAACTTTCTCGAAAGCTTGTGATTCATGAGTAGCATAGCCCTTCACAGTGTTCACCAAGTTCGGAATCAGATCATATCTGCGCTTGAGCTGGACATCGATATCTGCCCAAGCCTCCTTGGCTCTGTTACGTAGTGACACTAGACCGTTAAAAGAGAAAACCACCCACAAAACAACGAGAACTATAACTAATAAAAGTATCATCATAAAATATTCTGATTTATATTGCTAATGAGACAATTATACCACCCCTGTCAAATAAGTAAACGAAGAAGCCCCCACTTGTCAAAGGTGCCCTTTGACAAGTGGGGGCTTAGGCCTAGTTGCCAAAACGCATAGAATCGAAGGCCTTGGAGAGTAGCCGCATCATCTCATCCTCGTCTACATTCTTCCTACCCTTCACATAGAAATACAGGAAGCTGCCTACAATCTCGATATTGAGCTCAAATGGTAGATTGTATATCTCCTCCATATAGTCAGGCGCAAGGAGTACAAAAGAGTTGATCTGATCATTCGGATGCGCATAGAGGCAGAACTTGCGGTTGAAATCGTTGCTCTCTGTCTCGATCTTGCGCATACCGCTCGGAGCGAAGTTCCAGAACATATGCTTGCGACGGACGAGTATGTCGTTATAACTCACAGATAGTGTGGTCTGGGCAACCAAGAAGTTCGGATAGTTACCCTTCTTGGCATTGGGTATGAAAGTATAGAATTCTACTATCTTATCCTTGAACTTCCCGATCACATGATTGTTGATATCTGAAGTCTTGAAGTTAGAGTAGTTGAATATCACGCCTTTGTTCGGCATCATCAGCCATCCAAAGTCCGGATCATAGTGGAAGCCATTACGCTCTGCGAACTTCGATATAGGTACTTCAAGGGAACTCTGCTTCTCGGTCGCTTGTCTGATGCTATTGAGCTTCCACGCATCGCCATCACGGACGAAATTCCAAGATTCAGTAAAAGGCTGATTCTCATTCATCAACACCTTACCTGTTGTTGTGTCTATGAGCTGATCATTGGCCCGAGCATAAACCTCTGCAGTGAAATTATCATAAGCATTGTCTGACTCGTCATCAGCATCAAGTATTGCTACAGACATGAGGTTGATGTTAGTCATCACGTTCTTCCTCTTCTGGAGCGCAAGAACTGCGAGGTCGAGCGCCATCTTGTCTTGGAACTTCGGCATACAGTACGCCTTCATGGCCTCGGCATTGTTGTTACTCCAGTCACTCTCAAAGACTTCGAATACTTCACGCACGCGAGGTACGAGCTTGGATTCGGACCATGCAGGATCAGCATCATCGGCTTTATCGATGATCTTCTTCGCACGCTCGATCTTCTTCTTCCTCTGATACCAGCCATATACAATGATACATAGAGGGATCAATATCCGGAGTCCAATCGAGATACTACATGATACCCATCCATAGCAAGACCCGCCTCCCGAGCCGCCACCTCCTCCTCCACCGCCTGAGCCTCCGCCGCCGCCACGAGCAAAAGCCTCGTGGGCAGACATTAGGATAAAGATCAATGAGAGAAATATTGTTGTAGAGAAAAATGGACCGTATTTAGATGGATTCTCCTTGTTCAAAGTGAATAGATTATACCACCGAGATATTCATATACAAAGAAAAACAGCGCATCGGACCTTGTGAGTCGCGACGCGCTGTTTGAGTTTTTACTACGAAAGGATTGTTATCTTCGACGTCTTGAGACGGTCTATTTTTGATACTGGTTATGGTACAGTGGGAACTGCCGGCTCAGACTGGCACGAAATACTGCCGAAACGAGTGGATGTCGTATCCGACTTCCCGCCGCGCACAATAGTAACCGAAACGTCGCCGCCGCCGAAGCAGCGCTTGGACTTGGTCAGGTTAACCAGCACGCGCCCGTTCTCGAGAGAGAACGAGTCTGCCGGAATGACACTGCCACCGATGATCACTGCGTCGACCGAAGTCGAGGAAGAGTCCATCAGAGGAACCTGCATATAGGTCGAACCCGCCGCTGCGCCGAGTGTCGGGCTGCTCTTGATCACGCTCTCGCCGAAGGCGGGGACATAGTCAACAGTTGTTTCGAGCGTCTTGGAATCGACAATGACGAGCTCGTACTGCTTGGAACCACCTCCGAAGAGTGTGCCTCCGCCAGGGAACTTGATACCGATACCGACACCAACAGCGACATCCTGATCCCACTTCTGGACACCTTCCAGTGAGGTGGTTCCGTCATCCTTGCGGATACGGAGACCGATAAGCGATCCTGCCGGAATGACGCGGTGAGCGATGGCCATGATCCCAAGGGACCAGTCATCGTACACAACGCCAGCGTTCACCACCATGGCTACGTGACTCGCCGACTGTGTCGGCTTGACAACCAGTGCCAGTGCATCGAACGAACGAACTGCGTTTTCGAAGCGAGCCTTCTCATGTGCCGCCGCTTTCTTGCCGGCGGGCGCCATGTGAGGAGCCTGCGCCGAAGCGAGTGTTGCGATTGAGAGTACTGCGAGAACTGCCGTGAAAAACTTTGTCATCTTCTTATCCTTTGCCCCTTAGGGCCTTTCGTAGTTTTTGGAGAACATTGGACTTTGGGTTTAAGCCCAAGTTATCCATTCGGGGTAAGTATAGCATAAAAATAGCCCTGTGTCAAGGGCTATTTTTATGCTTATATTTAGGGGTATTTCTCCCCTCCTTATCGAGGAGGGGTGGCTCGTAGAGACGGGGTGGTGATTCTTGCTCCCACCACCTCCCCCTTCGGGTACTCCTCCTCAGGCAGGGGGAGAGGCGTATCCCCTATTACTTTTTGTTTCCTTGAGTCTTGTTCACCATGACAAGCAGAGGTGATGCGAGGAAGATAGATGAGTAAGTTCCAAAGAACATACCAGCAGTCATCATCATGGCGAATACCTTGGTACTAGCAGGGCCGAAGAATACGAGAGCGAGGAGCACTATAATCACAGTTGAGGATGTAGCTATAGATCGAGTGTAAACTTGCATCAAGCTGTGTCCCACTGTTTCCTCGAATGTCTTCCACTGACCGATGCGGATGTTCTCACGGATACGGTCGAAGACGACGATAGTGTCAGAGACTGAAAGTCCAAGGATAGTAAGGATAGCCACTACGAACAGCGTATCGAGCTCTGTGCCATATATGTGCGATAGGGCTACAAATGCCCCGATCGGGATCATGACATCATGCACAAGGGTCACAATAGCGATGAATCCATACTTCCATGAAGACACAGGCTTGGATACTTTGCGGAAAGAGAACGCGATGAAGAATATGATACCGAGCGATACCAGGATGAATGAGATGATGGACTTGCGGACTAGCTCTGCTCCGACTGATGGACCGATAGATGTGAAGCTCACCTCTCTCGCATCAGTGCCTAGCGCTGTCACAAGTCCTGCACGCTCAGTCTCAGATAGTGCTCGAGTCTTGATACTATAACCTACCGTACCCTCTTGCTGAACTAGAGTCTCACCTAGGGAGAGCTTTGCAATCTGACCCTCAACTACACTCTGTGCTGGACGAGTAGTCTTGTATTCGACAACCTGCTGCGATCCGCCCTTGAAGTCGATGCCGAGCTTGAGTCCGAAGAAGAATATAGATGCGATAGATCCGAGTACGAGTAGAGCTGATATGGTAACGAATACTTTTCTGTGTTTGATTATGAACATATATTATTTCTGTGAAGTTGCATTAGTAAAGCCCGACCCGAATAAGAATGTCGTGAAAGAATTTGTCTTGGTAATGTTGAGAGTCTTGAGGAACAGTCGTGTGATCGCGATAGCAGAGATCATGGATACTATGATACCGATCAAGAAGACTAGTGCGAATCCCTGGATGACTGGAGTACCGAACCAGAAGAGGATGACAGCGGTGATCATACTAGATACGTTCGAGTCACGAATAGAGTTCCAAGCGCGAGAGAACCCATGTGCAAGTGCATCTACTATGGTGTGGCCAGCGCGAAGCTCTTCCTTGATACGCTCGAATATCAGGACATTCGCATCAACAGCGATACCGATAGAGATGATGAACCCTGCAATCCCAGCAGCAGTGAGAGTCACTGGCAAGAGCTTGAATATAGCGAGCATTATAGCTACGTACATAGACAGAGCGATAACTGCGATCATACCAGGCAGTCTGTACCAGATGATGAGGAAGATAGCAATTGCGAGGAATCCGATAAGTGCAGCCTTTACCCCAGCTGCAGTTGCTTGTGCGCCGAGTGTAGGACCGACAGTGTTCGTAGATATCAGATTGATCGGCACTGGAAGTGCACCAGAGTTCAAGCGACCAACTAGGGTCTTGGCTTCTGCGGCCTTGAATGTGCCTGAGATCTGAGCTTTACCACCTGTGATAGTCTCGTTCACTGTCGGGATAGATATAGGCTCACCGTCAAGATATATGGCTATACTCTTACCGATGTTGTCGTGAGTAAGCTTCTCGAATATAGCAGAGCCTTCTGCATTGAACTGAAGGAGAACTATAGGCTCGCCAGTAGTAGGATTGAAGTCAAGTGTCGCATGATCAAGGAAGCGACCAGTAAGCTCTGTAGGAACGTATTGAGAATTAATATCAAGCACAAGCTTGCCGTCTTTGCCGACTGTTACATCCTGAGGCTTGTTCTTGTCTTTGTTCTCAGTACGGAATTCAAGCACTGGAGTCTGGCCGATCATCTCGACAGCTTTGGATACATCTGTAACTCCTGGTAGGTCAACTATTAGCCTTTCTTCACCTGCGTTTGAGAATCCACCATCCTGTACGCGAATAACTGGCTCAGAGATACCGAAGATATTCACTCGGCGCTCGATGACGTCACGAAGTGCAGACATAGAGTCAGCGACCTGACTTGCATCTACTTTAGACACATCTGCATGGTAGACGAGCTCAGTACCACCTGATAGATCGAGTCCCAAGCGGAACGGGAAAGCTGCAACCCCTGTAGCCTTGGCATCAGCTGCGAGCTTTCTATGAGCCATTTCAGACTTATAAACAAAGAAACCAATACCGATACCCAGTAATAAAATAAGAAGTCCTGTTAATCTTGTTTTCCACATAATAGGGCTATTCTATATGGTTTTGGCCAAATATGCAACCAGGGCTCCAAGCACAAAGCCACCCAGGATATCTACCGGGAAATGCACCCCACCTGCGATCCGAGCAAGCCCTATAACAAGGGCACAGAGCAAGAATACCCGCCCAGCCTTCTTGTGGCGGAAGAGTATGGCAAATGCAATGGCAGAGAAGAAAGTCGCATGCCCTGATGGGAATGCGTAGCCGTTCTCTGGGAACAAAGAGCGGACAGAGGAGATAGCATCAAATGGTCTGGGGGTGTGGATCAAGATTTTAAGAACATAGGCTGCAACCCAAGCGATGGCTCCCGTAGCGAAAACTCTCACAACCTCCCGCATAGATCTATGGTGACGGATAATAAAAATAGCAGCTCCAACAGTCACGAGATACGGCAGATAAACTGCGCAGAACCTTATCAACATGTCGATAAGGTTCGACTGGTGAGCTAAACTGTATAGAGAATTAAAAATTGCCATGTTCATAAGGATGATTATATCATAACCTCACCCCATCCTTCGACTTCGCTCAGGATTTCCCCTCTCCAGTATACTGGAGAGGGGGCAGGTGGCCGCGCATAAAAAAGCATAAACGAAAAACGCCGTCGGTATGATAGCCGACGGCGCTGATTTGTATTCTGACTTTCGCCGGTTGGCTAGGTCATGGGTTTATTTTGTGGAGGCATCTGCACGACGATCGAATTTGCAAAGAGGCTGAGGGGATAGTCCTCCCGATGGCCAGAAAGGTATTGGTAGACACCCTCTCCTCTTGCGATTACGCTACACTCAACCTCCTCCTCCAGAGATAGCATGATGCGCTTAGCCGAGGCCATATGGCTCGACAGACCGCCAACATGCTCAACCAGAAGAATCCCATCTGATCCTGAGGGACCAAGAGAAAGTGAGATTTCTGTCGAGACAAGGGCACATCATTCTCCCAGAGAGTGAAGTGGTGCACACGCCCTTGCTCTTCGCTCACATCCCAGACAATCTTCGCCCGAGGATTCTCGCATCGGAGTGGGTAGTGCATCCACTGCTTACCGGCCATGAGGTAGAGGTCGAGAGCGACCTTACCC
>JBAXNK010000006.1:0-15589 GCA_037133845.1 bacterium | reverse complement strand
GCAGAACATCTGAGACAGTTTTGCCGATGTGCTCCATGTCATCATGCATTTCCATTAGGAAACAATTCGAAAGCTTTGGGTGAGGAGTACCAGCACCGATGTTGGTCGATCCTGCAGATAGGTACTCGAGTGCTGACATCTTGTCGTAGAACTTCTTCGCCCATTCATTAGGGTTCTTCTCATTCAGTGACATACCCATGGCGACCCTCATCCAGAAATACTGAGGAGTCTCAAGTGGCGACTGATCTTCCCTCTTCAAGAGGTAGCGATTGAGCATAGTCGAAAGACCTGAGTACTTGTACAAGTCATCATTCTCTACTTTCAAATAGTTTGCGAGGTCGTCGAGATCAAACAGAGTACCGAGTCGGGTGTCTAGGAGCTTGCGAGATATAGCGTTCTCTATGTAGTGCTTGAAGTTCCCATTGTGTAGCTTGGCAAAGTCCTCTGCTGTGAAGCTTGCGGCATCACCATCGTCGGGATCATAGTCGCCTAGAACCTTCTTGTATATGACTTTCATGAGTAGTCGAGTCGCAATCTTGTCGAAATCGAGGTCGTATTGAGTGTTCTGTAGTGCAGCGTTGATTGTCGCGATATCGAGCTCCTCAGTAGTGATACCATCATAAAGAGTGATCTGTGTTTCTGTAGCAATTTGGATAACTTTGCTGATTGGATCAGACAATCCATGACATGCGCGCTCGATGGATTTGTTGATACGATCAGCATTGAAAGAAACTTTCGTACCATCTCTCTTTGTGATTGTAAGTGTCATAAATCTTGAAAAATTTAAGTGAAATTAGTGATAAAAAATAAACTTGGACTTACATTATACTCTCTTAAAAGACCTCGACAAGAGTGGACAACTCGAAAAAGCAACTTACAGGTCACATCGATAAATCCGTCAATTTTAATCGAAAAATACGCCTGTTTTTAAGCGTATTTCGAGGTCCAAAATTCAAGAGAAAAATATTTCAATAAAAGTGGGAGAAATTACAAAACTTTAGCTTGGTAGCAGGCCTTGCAGTACACTTTTTCAGGAGAATTAAGCCTGAGGTTTATACAAGAGGTTGAAGGAGAGGGCTCCGATTAGGATAACTACAGCAGCGATGATAAGCGGGGTCTCGGGAGTAAGCGACGCAGCGATGAATCCAGAGAGAATGGCGGGGATGAATGACGCGAGTGCCTGCACCGATGCGTTGATACCCAGTATCTCCCCTTGCATCTGTGGAGGGGTCGAGCGTGAGAGCAGACTGGTCAGGTTTGCCATCGAAAGACCGTTAAATATCCCGAATATTGGAGGAATAAAAAGGATCTGCCAAGTATAACGAGGCAAGAAATAGGCCAGGATCATGAGCCCGCTACCGATGAGAGTTGCACGCAATACATGGGCCTCCCCGAAGCGCTTGGCCACGGCGCGAGTGATGAGGGCTTGAGTGAGGGCTGAGCAGAGGCCAACATAGGCAAAGAAATCACCGATGTTACCTTGTGAGAGGTGGAACTTGTTGATCAGATAAACTGCGAAGAAAGTAGTGAAGAAAGAGAAGCCTCCGAAGAATAGGAAGTTTGTCAGGAAGAGTACATTGACCCCAGGCATCTTCATAGCACGCTTGATGTTATGGATCGACTTTGACCATACGATCTTCGCGCTTTGCATGTGCTTGTTCGTCTCTTTCAAGAGTAATGTGACTGAGAGCATGTTCACAAAAGCTAGTATCGATGCAAAGAAGAATGGAGTTGAAGCACTGAACCACGATACAGTCGCGGGGTCAGATAGTCGGCCTCCTATATATGGACCAAAGATGAATCCGAGTCCGAAAGCAGCACCGATGAGGCCGAAGTTGCGTGTACGATTCTCGTGCGTAGACACATCTGCGATCATCGCTTGTGCGACTGAGACATTGCCCCCGGTGAGCCCATCGAAGAATCGTGAGAAGAACAGGAGCGGGATATCCTTCGTTATGATAGCTATTGCGAATATGAAGTACGAGATCGATGTGCCAAGTAGTGACAGAGCCAATACCTTCTTCCTACCATAGATGTCCGACATCTGACCTAGAATAGGTGTAGCGATGAATTGCCCGAGCGGATAGGTAGCGACGAGTAATCCAAGCATTAGATACCCTGTCTTTACGCTCACCCCTGCTGGTAGTAGGTAGAAATCCGAGCCCGGATTGGCAAACAGCATCGGTACTATCGGTATGAGTATCCCGAGACCAATCAAGTCGATGAATATTGTGAAGAATATCGTTACGATAGTTTTGTCTTTGAACATTGCCTCATACTAACACAATGGAGTTAGATTTTATAATTTGCGGTATAATACCCCCATGAATATCGCAACAATGATAGTGACGGTGCTCGGGCTTGGACTCTTTGAGGTTGTCAGCTCGATAGACAACGCAGTCATCAACGCAGAAGTGCTGTCCACCATGTCACCCAAGGGGCGCCGCTGGTTCCTACTATGGGGACTCCTCGGGGCAGTCTTCATCATCCGTGGATTACTACCTTGGATGATCATTTGGCTTGCGACACCTGGCATATCTGCATTTCAGGCGCTCATAGCATCGTTCTCCTCAAACCACCAAGTACAAACTGCGATTGAAGTCGCCTCACCTGTGCTACTAGTCGGTGGTGGGGTCTTCCTCATATTCCTATTCGCGCACTGGTTGTTCCTCGAGCCCAAGAACTTCGGCCTACGCGGCGAGCGCTTCTTCCACAAGAACGGCATCTGGTTCTATGCTGTGGTCTCGGTCATGCTCACTGCTATCGTATGGTTCTCGATCAAGATCAATCCTATCATCGCATTCGGGGCAGTAGTGGGATCAACTGTATTCTTCGTCACTTCAGGATTCAAGAGCAATGCTGAGAGTGCCGAGCGCAAGCTCACAAGTGGTGAGGGCCACCTGAGCGACTTGAGTAAGATACTGTACTTGGAGATCATCGATGCTACTTTCTCGATCGATGGCGTGCTCGGAGCCTTTGCCTTCACACTATCAGTACCACTGATACTCATCGGCAACGGGCTCGGTGCATATGTGCTGCGCAAGCTGACCGTCAGCAACATAGACAACATCAAAAAGTATGTCTACCTGAAGAATGGTGCCATGTACTCGATCGGAGTACTCGGGGTCATCATGACAGCAACGGCATTTGGTGTTCACATACCAGAGATCACTTCCCCTATCGCTACATTCATCATCGTCGGGTACTTCTTTCTGAAATCTAAGAGCTCTATAAAGAGTGCTTAGTCCTCGAGCATATCGCTTGCTTTGAATCCTTTCGCTTGGATATCCCAGAGCTTCTTGTATATACCAGATTCTTTATTGATCAATTCTTCGTGAGTGCCATCTTCGTCTACCTTACCATCTCGAAGGACCACGATGCGATCCATCTCGCGGATAGTAGAGAGTCTGTGTGCGATGACTATCGTCGTCTTGCCTGCAATCAGTGTGTGCAATGCATCTTGGATGAGGTGCTCTGAGTGTGAGTCCAGCGCTGAAGTTGCTTCATCGAGTATCAAGATAGGAGCGTCTTTGAGTATAGCTCTTGCGATCGCCACACGCTGGCGCTCACCACCTGAGAGCTTGACCCCACGCTCGCCGACATATGTTCCATAGCCTAGCGGCAGTTTGTCGATGAAGTCATCACAGTGTGCAAGACGTGCCGCCTCCTTCACCTCTTCGTCTGTAGCATCCCTGCGACCATAGCGGATGTTCTCAAGTATTGTTCTGTGGAAGAGTGCAGGATCCTGTGGCACAAAGGCTATGTTCGAACGGAGTGACTCCTGAGTGACACTTGAGATATTTACCCCATCGATATTGATCGATCCACTTGTCACATCAAATATTCTCATGATCAAGCGTACGAATGTCGTCTTGCCGGAGCCAGATGGACCAACAAGTGCGAGCTTCTGCCCGTGTGGGATAGTGAGGTTGAAATCATCGAGCACCTTTGTATTGTTCTTGTTGTAGATGTATGTGACGCTGTCAAAGTTAATATCACCTTGCACTTTCGCAGGCAGAGTAGCAGCAGTCTTATCCTCTACTCCGTATGGCAGGTCGAGTATCACCGCCATCTCCTGAGCATCAGAGAAGCCTTCATAGTAAGTACGCACGATACCCGCCCAGTTCCACAGTGTTCCGATCAAGTTATTCAAGTAGCTCTGGATAAGTATGAAGATCGGTAGACCTATGAGACCTGCTTGCCAGTCACCGATCGCGAACCAGAATATCCCAATCTCGATACCTATACAGTAGAGAGCTTGGAACGAGAAGATACTATCCCAGAGATACCAGTTGAAAACTGTAGACCTGTACTGAGTGTCGATCACATCACCGACATGCTCGCGTTCAAATTCATGCCCAGTGAAGAGCTGTATAGATGGATGATTCCCTATCGAGTCAGCAAGTGCCCCGACAGTCTTCGAATCATTCTCAGCAGAGATCAGGTCATACTTGAGCTTGAATTTACTCATGATGACTCCTGTGAGCATGAAGACGAAGCAGAAGAGTGCTAGTGCATATGAATACCGATGTGGAAGTATCTTGTATAGGACTATGACAGTACCAACACTACGGATCACTATCGGCAGACCGTCAGCGACAAAGCGCTGTAGGAGCTTCTCGAAGGCACGAGCGTACTTGTTGATCTTCTGAACGAGTGATCCACTGAAGTTATCAGTAAAGAACTCGGATGGGTGCCCTATCATGTACGAGTATGCTTGCTTGCGGAGACCTGCCATGGCGTTGGCCTGATGGTAGTCATTCGTGAAGTCGCCGATACGTCGTGAAGTCCAGCGGAATAGGTGCAGGGCAAGCACCACCATGAGCAGCTTGTGTGCATGCGCCACGTCGAACACCCCCTTGGCCGATATCACATTCCAGAGCTTCAAGTACTGAAGAGGGATAAAGATATCAAGAGTGTAAGGAATGATGTATGTAATGAGCATGGTAAAGAGCGAGACTTTATATTCTCTCATAACACGCCAGAAATATTTAAGCACTAGCCCCCTGTGGAGGCTTGTGTAATCTTTTGTAGTTGTTGTCATATATTATGTTAGTTGTTTATTTTAGCATATTTCCAAGCCCAGTAGGAAATATAAATGAATAGTGTCGAGAGAACGATGAATGAGAATGCTTCATTTGCGCCTGGCTGGAGAGTATTCCGTACTCCGCCATAGAGCATAACAGGGTTGGCCACCACATCCCAGCTATTGAAGCGTAGGAACCTTCCGAGGTATATACCGAATGAAGTGATAAGGCTGATAATCATGAGCACGATGAGCGTAGTCCTATGTGAGAGCCGAGTCCGGATGACCTGTTCTATGTGGGAAAGTGAGTAGCACCAGAGGAGGACGCCAACCCAAGCAGAAGTGAAGAACATGAATGTGTCGAAGATGATGGGCACCGGTCGCATGCGAGTGATGTGGATCAGGTCGGTCACTATATAAGGAGCGTTCGGTATCAAGAGTAGCCAGATCACCCCGCCTGCTATCATCTGCCACTTTGCGAGCTTCCCCTCTTGCGTACGCACGAGTAGCAGATAACTGACACAGAACGGCACGAGGGCTAGGAATATGTTCCAGAGGATATAGAGCGCGGAGAAAGTATGGAAGAACATCACACGCAACAGCGACAGCACGACTGCAAGCGCGCATAGGAGTACGACGTCTTTTGGAATTGTTATTTTATTTAGCTTCATATTACTTGATTACACTTTGAGCACCTCTCATCTGCATTCTCTTCACACGGAGTACCTGATATATACAGAATATAACACCAGAATTCACGATAAGAGCTCCGTATATAAGTGCCCAATCATGATAGAAAATACCTTTGACGAATAATATGCACTGCACTACGAATACTGACTCGGGCAGGAATGGAGATATCTGATCAACATTACCCAGCTTGTGCACCTTGAACCCCTGCATGTAGTATCCAGTGGCGATGATAGTCCATCCTACGACGAGGATGCAGTTCCACATGAACTGCGCGCTCCAGAAGCGCGTGAAGCCAGAGAGCCATCCATAGACAAAGAAAGTAGCTATGAAAACAAAGGCTAGAGCACCGAGTACCTCGAAATAGATCTTTTTCATCTATCTATATAGGGTAGCAAATAAAAGGAAGAGGGGCAAATTAAGCAGTTGTCTGAGCTTGATTAGAATCTAAAGCTTCCGACTATCATACGCCCAGTGGAGGAGTGCCTGCCTCTGAGCCGGACGACAGAAGATATCCTTCGGTCTGCAGTTATTACGTATCTGGCCTATATGCCTGCGCATCGCCTTCCACCTTTTGATCTGCCTCATATCCTCATCCGCCAACCTGCGCACCATATAATACCGACAATACCATTGGAACCATCCCCTAGGATCGTGCTCCGCATTTATCCAGCCCTTATCTTGCCAGACTTGCAGGGGCTGACTAGCGTGAGTTTGGAAATAATTTAATCTGTCATCGTGGACGCTTGCGAGCTTGGCTTTCGTAAACCAAGACTTTGGGAATTCCCTCTTACAATCTGTCATGTACTTACCACCGAATACCCCCAGCGCGAGCATCTCCTTCGGAGAGAGATCGGGGAGGAATTCCGGATCGAAATTCTTACCCTGCCTATCTACGAGCTCATAGGCATAGCCTTTCTGCATCTTGTCATTCACCACCACCCGCTTTTTCTCTTTTTTGATTTTCATATTATTAAACAAACTAAAACCACACCTCCATAGAGGCTATTATTTCAACATCTGAGTCACGAGTGCGACCATCAAGTCTTTCTTGTTTGGATTACTCTCGGCAATCAAGAGCGTGAGTGCAGTCAAAGCACTTGGGTTGATATTGTGCATTGTTTTAACTTTTGCTTTTCTCAAAAACCAGATAAACGAGAACGCACCCGAGCGCTTGTTGCCGTCAACAAATGGATGATTCTTGATTATGAAGTACAGCAAGTGCGCAGCCTTCTCCTCGGCCGTCTTGTAGAGTGGACTGCCACCGAAAGATTGCATGACATTACCTACGATACCCTCGATACTTCCTGCAACCCTCTCCTGAGCAAATATTTCTGTAGCTTCATCTTTGCTTATCAAGTCCTTTCGTAGATCTGCGATAGCACCGGTGAGCTCTGTACCTGTGAACTTTATCGAGCTCTTTGTATTACCGATAGGAGCAAGAGTCTCCTTGTCATAAGCATCGAGTGACACCCATGTGCCAGCAAACTCTTTGATCAGATCGAGCACTGCCTTAGGGTCGAGAGTGACATGCTCAGGGAGTAGCGCCTGGATATCCCCCACCGACTTCATGAATGCGTCGTAGTTCTTGCCTATCTGTTTCTTGTTTATGGTATAGCCCTTGGTTATATGCTCACGCAAAGTCTTGGTGGACCATTTGCGGAATTCTATAGCAATCTTTGAATTTGTTCTGTATCCTACGCCAAGCATTACATCTAGTGAATATAGAGTCACTGGCTTGTCTGAATTTGCAATATGCATTTTTTGCATATTGCTTTTCTCTTCAATTTCGCCATCTGCAAAGATATTCCTTATATGTCGAGAGACCACAGATTGATCAACACCGAAAAGATCAACTATCTGTGCCTGTGTCGCCCATACTGTATCGTGCTCAAAGTCCCCGCGGAGCTCGATGGCACCGTTCTTGGCCTGATATATGACAACGTTGTTTTTGATTTCTTTTTTATTCATCCTGTTAGAGATTATATATTATAAGTTAGAACCACACATCCATAGAAACTTTTATCTCCATATCGTCATACAACCCTTCCGCTTTCCGGACCGACTTCTTCAGAGGCAGGACATATGTCGCCGAGTGGCGGTCTGGGAATATCGATGTCTGCCACTCTGACTCCCTGATCAATGCGTGCGCATACACCGCACCCCACCCGCGGCGCATCCGCCCCTCTTGCATCTTCTTGATCTTGGCCGACACTCTCTCCGGCACTCGCGCGAACCTCCATGCGCTATGGTCGTGAGGATTCCCTCCCCAGACGATAACCTTGGATTTGAATTTAAATGATTGCTTTGTCGTTCCGCGACCGGTAGGCTTCTTCTTGATTGTAGTAGGCATAGAGAGTTTATATCTTATTTACTCCGGCCATGTCTTCCTTCTCTGTAGAGAACCTCGCTTTGAATCCAGGCATTGTCCCATAGAACCTAGAGACGAATTCCTCAGTATTGAACCCCTGCCCTCGGTACTCAAGAGCGACCTTCTTCTGGTCTATCTTCTCGACGTATTTATTCTCCATTTGCGGCCTCATCTGTGGTCTCATAGGGGTATTATATCACTAAACTTTTATCTTCTTTACTACATACTCAAACACCTTCTCCTACTCGCAAGGACTGTCCTTGCGAGATATAAAGATGCTTATTATGTATTAGAAAAATTCACTATACTGAGGATAATTATCTCTTATTATGTTTTTCCATTCTGCCGTTTCGTTACTACCACTCAAGTCAGTCTTGCTATAAACAAGCAGGATAGAAACAAACTTTTTTTCTTGATGCCAAGCCACAATACATCTATTGCCAGAAGTTTTGGCAGATTCTTTAGTGTTAAATACTCTAAACTCGGTCTTTATAATTTTAATGTCGCCGATATCGCAAATTGTTTCAGCCTTATCTGTCAAAAGAAGCGCATCTATACGCTCCAACATGCCTATGATTGCCTTAAGGGTTAGATCCCAACTATTTTTATATTTCTTTTCAAAAGACTTTATAAAGTGTCTCTCCGCAAAATGCTCAATCTGTACAGAATAATTACCCTGCATATAGGATTAGAAAACCATCTCTGGATCTTCTTGGGTTATTAATTCATAAGGAATAATTTCATCTGCCCTACAGATGGAATATGGCAATTGATTGTGTGTAAAGATTACGATATCTTGAGTATTTTTGTCTTTCCACTTTTTTCCAATTCTCTCCATAAGATCTTTCTGTTCAGGTGTAATAGATTGTATTTTTTCATTTCTATTACTACTTGATTCACCAACAAGAAACATGTCGTTGCCTGCATGATTTTTGTGTTCTATTGAAATTTTTCCTGCTTCCTCTAGCTCATCAAGTGCACGAAAAAAAGCATCTGGAACAGGGCCATATGCAATCTTTCTATAATGCATACCACTCATACTTTCTGCTTTATCATAGAACCAAGCAAAGTCAGCAAGATACAAAAGTTTCGCAAGTTTTGTCTTTGGAATTTTACCATCCTTAGATAGGCCCATGCGCAGGTAGGTTAGGATCATGTGTTTGTATTTTGCAATATCGGGGATATTCCCAGACAAAAGCTCGTCAACACTTATGGCAAAGATACTGGCAAGCTTCTGTGCTTCATCAGCACTTAACTTCTGTTTACCAGATTCTATTGCTGTATAAGTTGGCCTAGAGACCCCTATGGCTTTCGCTACTTGTTCCTGAGAAAGATTACTTTTAATGCGAAATTCCTTGATTTTTTGCATGTAAGTACTCATATCTATAAGTATATATATCGCATGTAATAAAGTCAAGCGAACTTGGTCGAAAAGTTGACAACAAATACATTGCCTTTATAATGTATATATTATTAGTAACGTCGGAATAGTCGGACCGATATAAATTGAAAAGTATTTATGGCAAAAAATTACGACCATAGAACATTGAGTACAATCTGGTCAAAAGGAATAGTAGTTGCTGGGTACGACATGAATGTATTTCGCAAAGATTTATGTGGTGCATGGATATCATGGCGCGAGTACGGCAATCGCGACAGTGATAATGGTTGGGAGGTTGACCATGTATTCCCTGAGTCAAAGGGTGGCAGTGATCTAATATCAAACTTGCGTCCATTGCATTGGAAAAACAATGCAAGAAAGTCGGATGGTTCACTTGTTTGTGCAGTATCAGCGAGAGGTTAACTTGAGTAAAAGATACCTGATTATCGAGAGCTTGATGGGAAGAGAACACCAGAACACAAACTTTCAGAACTAATATTCTATGATAGCGCGAGAAGGGTATCACCTCACTCACAAAAATACTCCAGATATGGGGTATTTTTGTATTAAATTTAATCTTCTTGTTTAATGACCTCCTGTACAATACCCTGCACACTATCCCCTTCTTCTGGAATTATAGGTTGGTGATTTTTGTTTGTACTTTTGGGCAAGAGTATTCTTCTGCCGTCTTTTTTATCATAGTATTTTATAGTAACCTTCTCCCCACCAAGCAATGCAACAACCTTGTCACCAGTTTCCCCTTTCACGCCAAAGCGACACAAGACCAAGTCTCCATCATTTATCCCTGCCAAATTCATAGAATCTCCGCTAGCACGTAATATGAAATATATTGATCCTGGCTTAATCTTACTTTTTTCTACCATTATCATTTCTTCTATATTACTCTCCCCCATAAGTGGATCACCACATGGAGCAGATCCGACCAATGGAATAGCTATCATTTCAGCAGTGTAAGGAGATTTTATTATTTTGGGGGTGATTTCTTTTTGAATTGAGATCGGTTTTTTATCTACAACTTGATTTAAATAATTTCTCAAATTTTCATCGACAACATAAACATATGTACCTTTTATGCCACGAGTTAATAGTGTTTTATAAATATTAATTATATATCTTTCAAGCTCGTTTGGATCTGTAATTCCGTTGCGTCCATTGGTGTCAAAATACTTTTCCTTATCAACTTTAAACTTTCTATTTTCTATATCGTATGAAAATTCAGGGCCGATAATTACACCAACATAGTTTAAATCATACCCCTGTACTGTATGAATACAGCCAACTTCGTTTATGGCATTTGGTGAATTTACCCAATCTTGCGCTGTGGAATTCCAAACAAGCTTTAAATCACCTATTTCTATATCATAATCACGAGTACCATGTGCAGTATGCCAAAGCCAAGCATAGCCAGCAACCACACGAGCAAGTTTGTGCTCTTTATCTTTTTCTTTAATCTCAGCTACCATTTTTTCAGCATCATCAAATATTTTAAAATCATAATTTGGAAAATTGGTATTTTGTGGAGTTTTTAAATCGAAAAAATCTTCGATGAATTTAATATATTCTTCGCCAGCCTCAACTCGCATTTGTGAAACTAATTCATATTTTTTAGAATTAAGCTTTTTAAAATCCTCGGCTCTTATGTCAGCAGGTTTTACACTCTGATTTTCATCATAGAAAAATATTTGGTGTTTAGACGACTTCATAATCCAATCAAGCTGCGTGCCTTCATTACCCAAACCAAGACCACGATTTACATTATCATATGCGCCATAGCCCATAATACCCTTTCGTCTTTGCAATCTGTGAGATTCATCGACAATTAGTAAATCATATTGATCCTTTACAACATCATTTGGACCAATAACCATGTTTGACTTTAAGCCTTTTATTTTTGAAAAGACTCTTGCTATCGTTTTTCGAAGTGACGCCATTGGTACAACAAGACCAATATTCATATGCTTTATTTCCTCTTGCTCTTTTAGGTATTTAAAAAGATACGTAGCCAAAATTGTTTTACCAGTCCCAGGTTTACCATTTACTATAAAAGTATTTATTTCGTTTTTCTTTATGTCTTTGAAGATTTGCCTAGCTACGGTGAATTGATCTTCTGTTAAAGATTTGTAAGGAGAATACTTAAACAAGTCACTATTTTTCAGGTCTTCTAGGGTATTTTTTACAATGCCCATTTGACGTAAGTTATCCCATGCAATTTCGAATTTTGCTTTGTATTTTGCCTTGTCGTAATAATTGTGATTTTTTAAACCACCATTACTATTTTGTAAAATAAATTTTTCATCAGCTGAAATATACTGTATTAACCATGCTTCGATATCGAAGGCTGCTGAAATATTAAATTCTTCATCTGTAATAATATGAATTTGTTTTAGCTTTGCTCTTTCTGGATTTTCATAGTGCTGCTTACTTCTAGAATGCACATTAACCGTTTGGCCGATATAAATTTCCTTCTTATCTTCAAGAACGTACACAACTGGCCAATTTTTACCAAATTTAAAATTTTTAATTTGATCAAAATCTTCTTTATTAAAAGGGAAAGTTTTTATTTCAGACATATATTACAGATCAGTATATTTTTTATTTTTCCCTTTTGATTTACTCACTGGGTACTTTTTATTATTCTCTTTCATTTTTGTATTAAAAGATTTTTTGATATCAATATTTAAATCATGAGACATCAAAAGCACCCAATACAAGACATCAGCCAGCTCATCCCCTATTTCCTTTTTGCTCCCTTTTATATACTTTAAAATTTCCTCTTGAGACTTCCATTGAAAATGCTCGAGTACTTCTGATGCCTCTAAAGACAACGAAATCGCCATGTCCTTAGGGTTATTGAATTGTTTCCAATCTCTCTTGTCGCGAAAATCGATGATTTTTCTAGTTAGCTCTTCTATTTCTTGCATGGGGTAATTAGATCATTTTAAGGGCTTCAATGCAAATACTGGACAACCCCTACTTAATCCCCAAGTCTCTGTAGAAATTTTCTATATTAGTTCCAGCACTAAGAGGATGTAGGGGGAAGGACTGCAAAATCTCTTTTTCATTTTTAGCTCTATCTAAAGAGGCTAGAAATTCTTTAATCTTTTCTGGCTTGATATTAGTATCCCTGTCTAGAAACTGGCCCCATATAGAAAATCCTGCGTATTTAGAATCATATTCTACTAAATTTGATGTATATTCCGGAGGGAAAATATCTCTATACTTCTTAAGATTGTACAACCAAGAACCTCCTTTTACTTCTTGCGCATCAGAGTGATTCTTTTTTATATATTCAAACATATTACGAAGTTCTTGCCTTCTTTCTTCTGGGTTATCAAGAGGGCTGCCGGATGCTTGTCTGTTGCCAAAATGTATGCGGACAATCTTACTATCTGGGTCATAGTCATACCTGAAACATCCAAATGTTAGACGATCCTTATCGGCTTCAATTTTTCTGTCTTTAAAACGCAAATAGAATTGATAAGTATAGTCGGTCAGATCTTGCTCTTGTATTCCCGAGATAAACTCTTGCCATAAAGGATCACTTGGGTCAGGCTTGCCGACACAACCTAATCTCTTGTAGAGATTCGTATTCTTAATTAAAACATCACCAAGATGTCTTCCAGAAATTGAGGATAATTTCCTGGCAAGTTTTATTTGTATGTCAAAAAACTCTTGTGGATATCCTTTAGATTCCTTGGCTTCAATTTTTTTATTTTGGTCTGGTAATCCAGAATTTGATTCAGTCATGAGGTGATTATACCACTATACTCGACCATCCGACCCATCACTAATGTAGTTTACCAAAATCTAGAACCTCAGAATTCCGCATCAGAATAGTTTTATCGGTCGTAAAGGACATCCCCTTGTTGGGTTGTGTCTCGAATCCTAAATAGGTGCACTTGACCCCTCTTCTCCTTGACTCCTTTATCGCCGGCTGCAAATCGGAATCAGAACTGCCCAGTATTATATTGCCGACTTTTGCATCGCAAGAGAGGCTGACCATATCCACCGCAATTTTGACATCTACACCTTTTTCTTTGAAAACCAAGATCTTCTTACCCTTTTCCCCATCTTCAAGCTGGCCTCTCACGCGACCGCTGAGTACAACAGAGAACCCTTGATTCTCTAGGTGTGTTTTCAAGAGTCTCTGCTCTTGGATTAATTTGTTAGATTTTTCCTTACTATCGTCATGCGACTTGATACGGGCAAAGTAGAAAACTTTCTGATCAATCTTTATCCCATCTAGCACCTTGCCCAACAAGCCCTTAAAGTCGTACTTGTGCCAAGCCGGCTTACCTTTTTGGGCATCTTTAAATACAGATTTAATCTTGCCTTTGAAGTTTTCCCCGTCTATGAGCAATATGGTGTCCATACCGCCAATTATACCAGAAGCAACGAAAAACCCCAGCGGACCTTGCGGCTGGCTGGGGCGTTTATGGGTAAAGTATATATATTGACATGGAAAAGTCAAGTTGATTAACTTTACTGGGAGATTGGATCCCTGCAGGATAGACCCCCTCCCAGACTGGGACCGTGATTACACTTGTTGAATCTTACAGATTCTGTACACCCTTTCCATTCGTGAGTACACTCATACGGAAAGGGTCTTCACCTCCCAGACGCAAGCAAAGTAGTTTGCTTGCTTAGCCACCCTCGCACAGAAATAAGCCCGCTTTGCGGGAAGAGAGTGTTGCGAGGGTGGCTACTGGGAGTTGAACCCAGACAAGGAGCTCCACAAGCTCATGTGCTACCGCTACACCATAGCCACCATATGTACCCTGCTCTGGCAAGGCAATTGCTTATTTATACCAGAAAAAGCCTTATAATGCCAGAGTGAGCGCAAGGTATGAGAGTACCGCGATGGCGGTGCAGATCATAGCCGATCCGAGGCACCATAGGCACCAGTGGCGGATAGCGAAGGCTTGGACCGCGATGAGATAGACAGAGAAGAGCACCGCACAGAGGCTTACTCCAAAAAATAGCGCGGGAGGATATAAAAGTGTAGGATATGCTGCTATCTCTGCTGAATGCGCGAACCCAGTGAGCACATAGTAGAGCATGCCGAGTATTTCAATCGGGATACCCAGGATCCGAGAGTAGTCAGAGTGGATGACAGTGTCGCAGTCGATCTTGGGATTCTTGGGGCAGACAAGTTTCTTCTTGGACTTCTTCTTGGCTCGGATATAGTAAGCGAGCAGGAAGCCACAAAGCCCGAGGAGGGCTATGGCTAGATTTATCATTTGTATAGAGTTCATCATCGGCTATTTACAAGCAGGGCCCGAGATCTTGTTGGTAAGGATTGCTTTACCCTTGTCGTCGACACAGTAGAAGCTCGTAGGGTCACTTGCGAGCTGTGCAGCGGCTGCCCATGCAGATGTAGTCGAGTAGCATGACTCCCTATCCCCTACGAGTGCAATTAGTGCGGAGAGATTGGTCGCGATGTCGCCAACGGCGATACTCGCAGAAGCAGCGTGGCCAGTCGGCGAGAAGAGTGAGCGATCAGCAGGCTTGGCACAAGAGCCAGTCGGGTTGGAAGCTTTGCCAAAGTTGCCGCTTGCATTATGGAAGGTCTGAGCCGAGGTCTTGAGCGTATCGAGTGCGTCCTTGATATTCATGTCGTTCACGCTTTTCACGAAGTCGGACATAGCGGTGACTTCAGTAGGGATATCTATCTTATTCACGACACCTAGGTCGTGAATCTTGGTCACCCACTCGAGTTTGACTCGAGAGTCACCAAGGCCCTTGTCCTCAATACCGAGCACTTTCGATAGTGGGATAGTTGCGATGATCTTGTATTGGTAGACATTGCTATCAGCCTTGCCTACCCAGACTTCGATAGAGTCGAGCGACACAGCACCAAGGCCCTGATCAAGACCCACTCTCATATCTGGTGAAAGTGTAGTGAAGAATATATCGGACAAACTACTGGAGAGCTTCTTGGTCGTCGCATCAGATGAGTTCACCTGGTAGTGATATGTAGCGACTCCTGCAACAGTCTCGTCTGTCTTGCCGATGATGTCTACACCCTTGATGAAGTCCTGGAGTGACTGGCCGATCTCATCCCCTACGAATGGAGGCACACCGTTGCTTGCTATCTTGT
>JBAXNK010000005.1:0-16026 GCA_037133845.1 bacterium | reverse complement strand
AGTAACCACTGTTCCACGGCCTTCAATTGAGAATATATCTTCGATAGGCATTAGGAATGGCTTTGTAAGGTCACGCTCTGGAACTGGGATGTATGTGTCGAGTGCATTTGCGAGGTCCATGATCTTCTTTGCCCACTCATCAGTATTGTCCTTTGATTCAAGAGCCTTAAGGCCTGAACCACGGATAACAGGACAAGCCGCACCATCAAAGCCTTGCTTTGTAAGGAGTTCACGAACTTCTTCTTCGACTAGGTCGAGCATTTCTGCATCATCAACCATGTCACACTTGTTTAGGAATACGATAATCTTTGGCACACCAACCTGCTTTGCAAGAAGGATGTGTTCACGAGTCTGTGGCATAACACCATCAGTTGCAGCAACGACGATAATAGCACCGTCCATCTGAGCGGCACCTGTAATCATGTTCTTTATGTAGTCAGCGTGTCCTGGAGCATCGATGTGCGCATAGTGACGAGCTGGAGTCCAGTACTCGTTATGAGAAAGGGCGATCGTGATACCACGAGCCTTCTCTTCAGGAGCTGAGTCAATCTGATCTACGCCTTTAATTTTAGCGCCATAACCATTACCCTCGCGTGATAGCACTGCGAGTATAGCGGCTGTAAGTGTAGTTTTCCCGTGGTCGACGTGACCAATAGTTCCCACATTTACGTGTGGCTTATCTCTGTTAAATTCTTCTGCTGCCATATGTTTTATTGGTTGATAGTGATAATGAATGCTTGTAAACCAAGCCTATTATCAGCACCAACATAAATTAATAATAAATTAAAAAACGCAAAGATTGCGACTGCCACCTATACTAGCAAATATATAGATAAAGTCAAATTTTTATACACAAGCCCAAAACAAAAGCCCCATGATTCAACAGGGCTTTTGTTTAACTTATAGATATACTAGTTCTCCCCTACATCTGGGAATACCGTCTTTACGGTTATGGTCTTAGAGGTTACGCCCCCTGAACCCGAACAAGTAACAGTGTAATCTGTTGTCACAGGAGGATTTACGGTAGTACTACCTATTACTGCAGGTAATGTTACATTGAACGGGCTATTAATTGTAACAACGGTGCCATTCTTCTTTGTATAGGACAGGGGTGTACTTGATCCTACGCAAGAATCTGAGTTGGTGCTTGACCATTGTATGAGTGTAGGCGTCTTGGTCTGATACAGAGTCAGTGGCTGTGCAGTCAAAGTAACAGTTGGCACAGAGAATCCGCCAAGGCCTGGATTATTCACAGTTACCCTCATCTGGGCTGATGATGGTGACCCTAAGTTGTCTGTAGCGGTTAGTCTGAACACATAGGTACCTACAACCAAGCCTGTAATATTCGTCGTGAGGGAGTTCGGTGTAACTATGTTGCCACCAGTAGGACCTGAGATCTTGACCCAAGAAGTACTTGCGATAGTTCCATCGCTATCGAAAGCTGTACCTGTAATGGTAGTAGAACTTGTAGGAGTAGTTAATACTTGATCAATCCCAGCATTTACTGCCGGTGAGCTATTTGCCAGAGCCGTTACAGATACATCAGACCATGGACCACAGTTGTTGTTCTCATCGGATTCAGTTATCACACCCCCACCTGCAGAGCTTGTTTTATCAGCACAAGCTCTTACTGAGTAGGTCCCCACTGAAGTAAATGTATACAACTTACTCATGGATAAGTTGTTACCAGATGTAAGCACTGCCATAGCTATTGGGCTCAGATCTGTTATAGTACCTCCACCATTTGAAGCAGAAGATACCTGGAAGAAGTTCGAGAATCCTACTCCTGTAGAGCTCAAGCCTTGGTTTGTGATTATGGCTGACAGCAATACTGGAACATTCACAGTTGCCACACTAGGACTCGCATCACTTGCAGTTAGGTCTATACCTGATACAAGATTTATGGCCTCACAGTCTACTCCATTCCACTTTGTATTTAGAGAACATGATGATGATATCGCCTTCTGAGCTAGAAGTACTGCATTGTTATATAGGAAGAATGTATTCCCGCCGTAAGGTACACTCAAGGACACGTTAGTAGCGGAGTTTGCTTGTGGAATCGGTGAAGTGTTGCCTGAGTTTGTCACCGCAGAGATTCCTATAGGGTTTGTTGTATCCCATGTGAATAGAACAGTACAGGTGCTCTTACTAAGAGCAATGGTACAAGAGCTCTGTGCTGCAGTGAGCGTACCGGTAGGTATGACGTCAGCACAGATAGTACCGTTCCATACTGTATTTGCAGCACAGGCCGATGTAATAGCGGTTTGGCCCAGAAGGACTGCGTTATTGTAAAGATAGAATATCCTACTTGAGTAGGGCACCGGGAATGCTTGGACGCCTAAGTTAGCATTTACATCTGTCATGCCGACCGCGGTGACAGCAGAAGTTGTGACCGGACTAGTAGTGCTCCAAGTCAAAGTAACATTACAAGTGCTTGCTCCAGAAGGAATTATGCAAGAAGCAGCCGAAGGAGTGATCGAACCGCTTGGATTGGTAACAGTGATAGGTAGATTAACTACAGTTGAGTTACCAGCATTATCGAAAACCTTAATAGTCAGAGTGTGTGAACCGTTACTTAGTGATGTTGTATTGAAGTTTGGATATAGGAATCCTACGTTTGGGAAGGCCGGGTTGGCAGAGAACTGAGAAAGGTCGTTGCGAGTAACTCCACCAAATCCTGCATAGTAGCTAGGACTTGCTGGATCTGAACTTGCTACTAGCACCGGAGTACTTGCTGTCCAGAACTCTATCCTGTTTATAGAAGTCGTAGGATCAGGAACTGCATATCCTTTTATCTGAATAGAACCTGTCACGGAAGATCCACTTGGGGATTCGATACCAACGACAGGAAGATTGGCCTTACATTTACTCGTAGCAACATCCCAGCCAGTACCTGCTACGCATGAAGCTGTAATAGTTTTCGTATCGAGCTGACTACTGTTGTTATATAGATAGAAAGCCCTGCTTGGATAAGTAACAGTGAAGGCTTGGTTAACTCCTGAGTTAGCATTTACATCTGTCATACCGGAAGCGGTGACAGCTGAGACTGCTATAGGATTGGTAGTGCTCCAACTTAGATTAACTGAGCAAGTAGATGCCCCAAGAGATATCGTACAAGAATTTGCCGAAGGAGTTATTGATCCAGACATATTGGAAAGTGCGAAGGTCGCAGTTGATGTATCGTTTGATGCACCAGCCTTGGAACAAGTGATCGTATATGAATAAGTTCCTGGGCTACTAAGATTCGATATAACTTCAGATCCACCAGAGGCTACCTTGGCCCCAGTCCAAGCGCCACTTGTAGTGGCAGTACAGCTATCTGGCGTACCCGTGGTTATCCATGTAAGAGTAGTAGAGGTAGATGCTCCAGTTACTACAGTCTTTGTAGTTGGACTTGCTGACATAGTGACAGATATTGGGTTCACTTTACACTTGCTAGTAGCTACGTCCCAAGCTGTCCCGCTAATACAATCACTAGTCACAGGTGCAATGCCTATCTGATACCCTACATTATAGAGATAGAATGTACGGCTAGGATATGGCACAGCAAATGCTTGTGAGCCAGTGTTGCCATTTACATCTGTCATGCCAGAAGCGGTGACCGCTGAAGTACCTATAGGATTACTAGTGCTCCAGGTAAGCGTCACGTTACAACTAGATGCCCCGGCGACAATAGTACATGAAGTCGGAGAAGCCGAAAGATTACCTGAGACAGGTATTAGACTGAAGCTTGCCGTTACAGTACATGGACCCGTGATCACACCGGTAGTATATGTATTTACTGAAAGTGATCCACCGCACCCAGAGACTGAGGCTATGGTGTAGTTAGAACTGGCTGTGACAGTAAATGTAGTAGTCGAGCCATAGCTAACAGTCCTTGTTCCTGGAGAAATAGTTCCGCCGGTACCTGCCGTACCATTAACAGAGTATGTATTGAGAGCACATATAGAACCATTCCAAGTCGTATTCGCTACACAGAAAGAAGTAGGGGTAGTTTGAGCCAGAAGTGAGCCATTATTATAAAGATAGAATGTACGTGTATTATAAGGAATACTGACAGCCTGAGCTGTTCCAGAGTTACCATTAAACACCGTTGAGCCATTAGAAGTAATGGCGGAAGTTGCTGCAGGGTTACTAGTGCTCCAAGTCAGATCAACAGAGCAGCTAGATGAACCAGCTGAAATACCACAAGATGGGTACGAGGAACTGAGAGTCCCGCTCATGGAAGGGGTTAGACTAGCTGAACAACTGGCAACCGTAGATAAAGCACAAGACCAGGTCCATGGTCCACTTCCTGAAACCACTGATTGATATCCGTTACTACAGAGTTCTGCGTCAGTAGAAGGGGCCGATGATCTAGTTTTACCATTAGCTGTTCCACAAACTGCCGGATCGTAAGGTGCTGCTGTTACATAAGCGACAGTGGAATTACCGCCGGCGTTAGAACAATACATGCTCCATGATGTTACCCCATATCCAGTTGAACTAAAAGCACTTCGGGCAAGAACTAGAGACTGACTTCCAGATGTGGCTGTTGCAGAAAATAAATATCCACCACCAGTACAAGAACTTGCTCCAGTAGAACTCCAGCCCACAGTAATATGTTGACTGGAATCTACAGAACCACCCCAGAAGCTAACTGTTGGAGGTGGCACATAGTCACTTATCGTGGCGTAGGCAACATTTGAAGAACCTCCAGGCCCAGAACACCAGAAGCTTCCAAAACCAGCGGAGTAGCTTCCAAAACCACTCGAAGAAAGAGTCACACTCGCACTACCAGCAGAAGTACTTGAAGTGAAGACGGAGGGAGAACCTGGATTTACAAAACCGCTACAAGAAGTAACAGATCCAGAAACTGTCCAACTAAAGGAACCCACATGGCTTGAATTTGCATTGGTTGCAGAGAGAGTTACTACTGGTGGTGCTACATATGGCTGAGCAGTCGCAGAAGCATAGGTACCAGTGACAGATCCGGTTATCCCTAAACACACAGCTTGAACTGTCGTTGGAGCACCGCCTGAAATACTACCGGTAGCAGTGCCTGATGTGCCATATGTAATAATACCACCCCCAGATATAGAACATGTCCAAGCATTACCTGTTGGCGATATGGAAGAAGACCAAGTTACCGTAAAGGAACCAGAGGAATTTGTAGCACCGACTGAAATGTTTGCAGTTAAGACTGATGGGCAAGCTTGGGTGTTACAATTTTGAGTTAGACCTGATAGCCCCACTCCACAATACTGATCTCCGCCACAGGAGTAACCTGTACAGGTTCTCGTTTGAGTACCTCCTCCACAAGTCTTACTACAAGTACCCCAGTCAGATAGGCCGGCCGAAGTACCATCAACGGGATGATTGGTGCCTACACAGGACCCGCCAGAGCACGCATATGTATGACAAGAATCAGCAGAGCTACCGGGATCACAAGAGCTACCATTCCCACAAGCATAATACCCGCTAGCAATAGTTTGCCCACTTCCACAATTTGACCAGGCAGCATCATAAGGTCCATCACCATCATCACAGGTACAATTTCTATAATAATTCTGATGATATTGCGAACAAGCTTGCCATGTTCCACAAGAACCTTCATCAGTCCAACCACTTGGATTACTCCATGAACAAGCTGCCTCTGCTTTATGTGATCCTAAACCAAAAGCTCCAACAAAAAATATAACTATAAAAAATACGAACGAGAGATACTTCTTTATGTTGAGATTTAGATTTTGTATCATTAGTTTAATGTTAAATTATTTTAAAGCTGCATCAATCGCCTGTTGGAAGTTGTTATACGGCTGAGCGCCAACAATCAATTTACCATTGATAAATATAGACGGAGTAGAATTCACGCCATCCTTAGTACCCTCAGCCTCATCGGCTTGTACTATACTTAGAGTCGCATTACTCTCTACACACTGGTTGAATTTGTTCTTACCAAGGCCCAGAGTGCCAGCATTTAATCCTAGCTGATCTGCATACTTCTCAAGGGACGCCTTATCCAAGCCTGTCCCATCACCCTGACCACTAGCATAGAGTGTGTCATGATATTCCCAGAACTTACCTTGCTGATTTGCACACTCAGCAGCGACCGATGCTATCTGTGCGTTTACATGTAGAGACGTCAGAGGGAAATGACGGAAGACTATCTTAGCCTTGCCAGTGTCTACATAGTCCTTCTTGATCTTAGGAAATGTGTCCTTAAAGAACCTCTGGCAGTACGGGCACTGGAAGTCAGCGAACTCTACTATGGTGACCTTAGCATTGGGATTACCGAGTACGGGCTCACCAGTTCTACTTGCAACAGCTATAGGGTTAGCTGCCCCAGGCTGGCCTGGATTAGTATTCTGAGCCTGCTTTACCGTATCGACAGAACCAGAACTTAAACTTTTAGATATATTGTTAGATCCGACGATAATACTGATCGCAATTATTATAGAACTGATGATGAGACTATATGCGATGGTCTGAACAGGAGAGAATTCTTTATCTCCAGAAGGTAAAACAGTTTCTTTGGTTTCTATTTCTGACATGAGGTTTAGATTATACTAATAAACTAATATTAGTATACCATATCTATCATTACTGAAATAAATAACTGTGGATAACTTTCACTTATTGATCAACAAATATTGCCTTCGCGACGCAAATAATGATATAATCCACTCCAGCGGTCGATTAAAAAATAATTTTCGAAAATTATTATGCAAAAACTACACATGGTCACATTCACACTCCTTGCAATAGGTGGTTTGAACTGGCTAGGAACAGCTTTCAATTACAATGTAGTAGAGATGATCTTCCACAAAGGATCTACTCTTACTATGATCATCTATGTACTTGTTGGCCTATCAGCTATCTATGAACTTGCTACTCACAAGAGTAACTGCAAGTGCTGCTCTATGAAAGACGGCAAAATGGGTGGGATGGACTCAATGAAGTCAATGTAATTCTGATTTTACAGAATACATCTTTAAAGAGCCCCCTTGGGGGCTCTTTATTTGACTAGATAGCCACTATATAGTAGTATATACCCGTAAGTCCGAAGCATGTGCCCGGGCTTTTATTTTTCTAAAAAAGGCTTACAAATTAAGACTTTTGTGAATAAAACTTAATAGTTAATAGTAAGAATATACATATATGTTAGACCTTAAAACAATGAAATCCGCCCTCGAACAGCTCGAAGCTGAGAGGAAAATACCCCGCGAGAAGATTATCGATGCTATCGAGCAGTCTTTGGCTGCCGCTTATAAGAAAGATTACGGGAAAAAGGGCCAGATAATCCGTGCAACTATCGATATAAACAGCGGTGAAATGCGCTTCTACCAGGTGAAAATCGTCGTAGATGACTCTTTGGTGCGTATGGGCGAGGAAGGCGATGAGGAAGAGGAGATAGTCGAGGGTGACGAGAGGGTGCGTTTCAACGAAGAACACCACATACTCATAGACGATGCCAAGAAGATCAAAAGCGACGCTAAGCTAGAGGAGGAAATCGTATTCCCCCTTGAGGCCCGCGAGGATTATGGACGTATCGCTGCTCAAACAGCTAAACAAGTCATCATCCAGAAGATCCGCGAAGCAGAGAGGAATGTCATCATAGACGAATACGGCAGTAAAGAAGGCGAGATAATCAATGGCTTCGTATCAAAAATCGAGAGAAACATCGTATATATCGACTTCAACCGTGCTACAGGCATCATCCTGCCAGAGGAACAGATCCCTGGTGAGTTCTATCGTCGCGGCGAGCGTATCCGTGCTTACTTATACTCAGTCGAAGAGACCCCACGCGGAGTAAACCTCAAGCTTTCTCGTACTCATCCTCAGTTCATCGAGGGCTTATTCAAGCTTGAAGCACCTGAGATAGCAAGCGGAGTAGTAGAAATCAAGTCTATAGCTCGTGAAGCAGGTTCTCGATCCAAGATTGCAGTATACTCAAACGATGAGCATGTAGATCCAGTCGGATCATGCGTTGGCCAGAAGGGATCACGCGTAACTACAGTCATGACAGAGCTTGGTGGCGAGAAGATAGACATCATCCCTTGGGCAGGAGAGCCTAGTCAGTACATCATAAGTGCCCTCTCCCCTGCTAAAGTCCTAGATATACAGGTTATGGAGACAGAACACAAAGCAATAGTCGAAGTCGCAAGCGACCAGCTATCACTTGCTATCGGTAAAGGTGGCCAGAACGTACGCCTTGCAGCCAAACTCACAGGATGGAGGATAGATATCAAAGGGGTAGATCAGGAAGAAGTCATCAGCTCTGATGCAGATCTAGATGCAGGGCTAGTAGATGACGGTACTGAGGCATAATATTAGTCTTAGTGATATAATAAATCTATATGGCAAACATAAATCAAAAACCTTCCAAGTTCATGTACAACCTCTTGCATGTCCTGCCTGCCTTTGCAGACAAAGAAGCAAATGTGATCCATGCAATCGTAGAAGTATCTTCAGGTAGTATTAATAAATACGAACTCATCACCGAGAGCGGCCAGCTCAAGCTTGATCGTGTCGGCTACTCATCGCTCTCATACCCTTTCACATATGGAGCTATCCCTATGACTTGGGACTATGATGGCGACCCACTTGATGTGGAGATCGTAAACATCACAGAGCCACTTGTACCAGGATCTCTAGTAGAAGTGCGAGTGATAGGTGTCATGAAATTCGTCGATGGAGGTGAAGTTGACGACAAGATCATCGGAGTACTCAAGGATGACCGTCGCTCTGATCACATCAAGCACGTAGATGACCTCGGTGAATACTTCAAAACTCAGACTAAATACTTCTGGGAGAATGTGAAGGCTCTCAAGAAAGCCGGCACTGGAGTAGTAGAGCAGTTCTATGGTCCAGAGGAGGCCGTCAAGGTGCTCGATGAATGTATCGAGAAGTACGAGAAGGAATACAAGCCAAAGATTACAGAATAAATTAGAATAGATAGGACAAAGGGCTTCGCTTTAGGCGAAGCCCTTTTGGTATTTATATGCATCAATCCCCGATGCTAGGGTGCAAATAGTTATCGCTCCGGCGGACCCTTCGCCTTGATGAAAGCCTTGGCCTTGGCGTAAGTTTCAAGCTGTCTCTTAGTCGGGGTATATCCCGACTCTTTAACAACTCGATCCCAGGAATTGACAATCTTCTTCATCTCCCGGATCCTCTCGTCGATCAGCATCTCGGTGCGCTTCATGTCCATCTGGTTATGAAGCACATGAGAATACCAAAATACGAACTTCGCAGCTTCATCGCGCTCGATCTTGTTTTGTGCTCCATGTGATAAAGTCGCACAACACAGAAGGATTAGTCCAAGCATTAAGATGAATTTCCGCTTAGACCACATAGCGCTAATCAAGAAAAAAATGGCTAGAGCTAGTGTCAGCCAGAAACCATCCCCTTCTTCCTCTTCCTCGCACCAGTTTGTTACAACCGTATCATTAGAGCCCATGAGCCCTCCCTTTCGCTTAAAAGGATACAACTTTTAAGCTTAAAAGCAAGGAGGAGTAACAATTTTGACAAATAGCACAACTACATATAAACTGGACCTACTATGAAAATAACAATCAATAAACTGGCGAAAAGTCAGATAGAAATCATCGGCTCAATGGAGGTTAGTGAGTTTGCAAAATATGAAGACAAAGCGATACAGAGACTCGGCGACAGGCTTGAAGTAGATGGCTTCCGTAAGGGCAAGGCCCCAGTCGAAGTAGTCAAAAAGCAGGTCACTGATATGATGATACTCGAGGAAATGGCAGAAATGGCTCTATATGATGCATATCCTAAGATAATAGTAGACAACAAGATAGATGCCATAGGCCGACCACAAATCGCTATCACGAAGATCGCTCGTGGTTCAGATCTAGAATTTAAGATTCATACTGCAGTGCTCCCAGAAGTGAAGCTCCCAGACTACGTGACACTTTCAAAAGAAATAAAAGAAAAGAATCCAAAAGAGGAAGTAATTATAAATGAGGCTGAAGTTGAGAAAACCATTCTCGGCCTCCGCAAGATGCGCGCAGAGCAAGCTCACATCAAGCATGAACATGAGGATGCAGATGCTACAGACCATGCGCACGAAGAGATACCAGAAAGTGATTACCCAGTATTCGATGATAAATTCGCTAAATCATTCGGTGACTTCCCTGCCGCTAGTGCTCTGACAGAAAAGATTCGATCAAACTTGAAAATGGAGAAGGAGGTTGCAGCTAAGGATAAAATCCGACTCATGATCGTCGAGAAGCTTCTAGCTGAATCTGAACTTGAAGTCCCAGAAGTTCTCATCGAAGCTGAGGTAGAGAAGATATACTATAAACTTCAGGCTGATATATCAGGTATGGGATTCTCAGTTGAAGACTATTTGACTCAGGTAAATAAAACAGAAGAAGATATCAAGCTCGAGTGGCGCCCTGAAGCCGAAAAGCGTGCCAAACTTGAGATGATAATCCATGCCATATCACAAAAGGATAATCTAAAACCGACCGATGAAGAAGTAGAGAAGGAAGTTGAGAACATCATGACTATGTATAAGGACGCCGATCCAGTCCTTGCTCGAGCCTACATAGAGAACATGCTCGGTAATGAGAAAGTTTTTGCATTTTTAGAGAAATAAGAATTTAAAAAGTAGCAAATAGTCTTTGAGAAATACATTACGGAGTCCGACGGGCCGAGTAATAGGAAATTTTTCACCAGAAAAATATTTCGTGTATTTCAAGAAGATCTATTTGCTACTTTTTTATTATTCGTGATAGTATACAAACTATGTTAATCCCAACAGTTATAGAAAAGTCACAGTTTGGCGAAAGAGCTTATGATATCTACTCTAGGCTCCTCAATGAGCGCATCATATTCCTCGGTGGACCTATCGATGACCATGTAGCAAACTTAGTCATAGCTCAGCTCCTCTACCTCGATCACACGGACTCAAAGAAAGATATATACCTATACATCAACTCCCCTGGTGGATCAGTCACAGCAGGGCTTGCTATCATAGACACGATGGGCTTCATCAAGGCCGATGTATCTACTATATGCGTTGGTATTGCTGCCTCTATGGGAGCGCTACTACTCTCATCAGGCGCAAAAGGCAAGCGTTTCGCACTTCCGAACTCTGAAGTTATGATCCACCAAGTCATGGGTGGGGCTGAAGGCCAAGCTTCTGATATAGCCATCAACGCCAAGCATATACTCCGCACTAAAGACACACTGAACAAGATTCTCGCCAAGAATACTGGCCAGACAGTCACCCAAGTTGAGAAAGACTCTGATCGTGACTACTACATGATGGCCGAAGAAGCCAAGAAGTACGGTATCATCGATGGAATAGTCACTAAATCTAAGGCAGTCGTTACAAAATAGACAAAACTGACCTTTTGGGGTATTATGGGGGTATCGAATTTTAATAGATTAGTTAAGAGTATCACCCCCTAAAACCAACTTGTATGAATATGAACCAGAGATCCGATGTGCGATCATATACCCTACGCACAATATGTCTATCAAAGATAGCTTAATTTCTTGTGGCTCGAACAATGTTTTAGACTGATACTAAAATATTTATGAATTTAATATCAATAGTCGTTTCCGTCATCGGCCTTTTGGTAGGTGTTGGTGTTGGGTACTACCTGCGCCTCATCATATCTCTAGGTAAAAAGGGTTCCATGGAACTCGAGATCAAGCAAACAATGCTTGCGGCCAAAGAAGAGGCTCACCATGTAGTCGAAGATGCGAAGAAGAAAGCAGAGGAGCGTATGGCAGAAGTTCACGTAGAGACCAAGAAGAAAGAGGAGGAGTGGAGAAACACTGAAAATAGGCTTATAAAGAAAGAGTCTATGCTCGATACTCGCCAAGGTGAGATCGACAAAGAAGTAGAAAACATCAAGCACAAAGTAGAGGAAGTGAAGAAAATCAAAGAGCGTGTTGATGGAATGGAGGCTGAGAAAGAAAAGGAGTTGGAGAAAGTAGCTCGACTTACCGTCGAAGATGCGAAGGATACTCTTTATAAAAACATAGAGAGCAAATATGGTGAGGATTTACTAGTACGCATGCAGAAGATGGAAGTCTCAAACAATGAAGCACTCGACCGCCGTGCAAAAGATATCCTAGCTACTAGTATCAATCGCCTCGCAGCCTCAACTGCAAGTGAGATGATGACTACATCTGTAAGTATCCCTAACGATGACATCAAGGGTAAAATCATCGGTAAAGAAGGTCGCAATATCAGAGCATTCGAGAGAGCTTCAGGCGTAGAGCTCATAATAGATGAGACTCCAGGAGCGATTATCATATCTTCATTTGATCCTATACGCCGCCAAGTGGCTCGCCTGGCACTTGAGAACCTGATACTTGATGGCAGAATCCAGCCAGCCAAGATAGAGGAAGTCATAACCAAGGCTGAAGGTGATATAAATAAGATAATTAAGGAAAAGGGCGATCAGGCAGTATATGAATGTGGCATATTCAACCTCGACCCACGCATCATCGCCATTGTCGGACGTCTCTACTTCCGTACAAGTTACGGCCAGAATGTCCTTCAGCACTCTATCGAGATGGCACACATAGCAGGAATGCTCGCAAGTGAGTTAGGGGCAGACATACAGATAGCCAAGGCCGGTGCCCTAGTACACGATATCGGCAAGGCGCTCGACCACGAAGTCCAAGGAACCCATATAGATATAGGTATCCGCATACTTCAGAAGTTTGGAGCTGATCCACGTATCATTACATCCATGAAGAGCCACCATGATGACTGCCCTCACGAGAGTATCGAGGCTGTCATAGTTCAGACTGCTGACCATATATCAGGTGGCAGACCTGGTGCTCGACGTGACTCTGTAGAGAACTACATCAAACGCCTACAGGACCTAGAAGCTCTTACTAAGACCTTTGCAGGGGTCGAGAAGTCATACGCACTCGCTGCAGGCCGTGAAATAAGGGTATTTGTCACTCCAGACCGCGTTGGAGATCTCGATGCCAAGAATATGGCTCGCGATATCGCCCGCAAGATAGAGCAAGAGCTCAAATATCCAGGTGAGATTAAAGTCACTCTCATCCGAGAGAATCGAATCATCGAATACGCCCGGTAGTAGAGAACCTCACTACGGTGTACGCAAGATAAAAATACTGTTTTTTGACACAAAAACCTAGCATGTCAATGCTAGGTTTTTACTTGTGCTAAAAATGTCCTTGTTATATAATGGTATTAATCCTATTTAAGGACGCGTTTGCAAACGGTCGAAAATATTATTCAGAATGTCTATAGAATTTTCTAGAAAGTTTTATAGAAATAAATAAATGAATAAACAAGCATTGGTAGAATTAGTTCACGGAAAGATCGGTGGTACAAAAGTACAAGCCGAAGAAGTTGTGAACGGTATGTTTGATGCTATTGTCATGACTCTTAAGAAGGGTGGTGAGGTATCAATAGCAGGTATCGGGATCTTCTCAGTAAAGCAAAGAGCTGCACGCATGGCTCGCAACCCAAAGACTGGTGAATCAGTCAAGGTTCCTGCGACAAAAGTGCCAAAGTTCCGCGCTGCAAAAGCACTCAAGGACGCTGTTAAGTAACATTAACTAGTACTTAAATAAAAAATCACCCCATTCTATCTAGGGTGATTTTTTATTTTGTAAATTTTTATATTAAATAAATCTTGTTACGATGAAAATAAATACCACACCAACAAGAGTCATACCTATTGTTTTGAAAGATGAATTCTGGCTATGCGCTTCAGGCAAGATGTCTGATACACCTATATATAGGAGGAATCCAGCGAAAAATCCTAGATATATTAGTAATACACTTTCAGGTAATTTGAAAAATAGCGTTGAGAAAGAGCCCAATACTGGAGCGAGTGCGTCAATGATCAGAAATCTCATCGCGTTCTTGTCACTGTTCTTATGACGAATCATAAGTGATACGGTATTGAGCCCATCTGCAAAGTCATGTGCAATCACAGCGATAGCGACAAACAATCCAACTGCAGGAGATATCTGGAACCCCAAGCCTATACCTACCCCATCGATGAACGAGTGCCCTGCGAGTGCAAGTGCTTGGAACTTCCCTACGCTTGGATGTGTATGTGGCCCATAATGATCTTCATGTGAGTGGTGCACTAACAATAACTTCTCTGCCATGTGGAATATCATAAACCCTGCCACCAGAGCGATCATTGTATTGACCGAGCTCACTCCTAGCCTATTTGTCATCTCTATAATCTCCGGGAATATATCGAAGGCAATAACTCCTAGTATCACACCAGCAGTCAGGCCCAATATAAGATGTATCTTATCCTTAAACCTTAAGCCAAATAACCCTCCAAGGAAGGTTGATACAAAAGTAAGAAAAACAAATACGAATTGCATATTTTGCATTGTGTGCGGGATAAGAGAATCGAACTCTTGCCAGCAGTTTGGAAAACTGCAGTTCTACCACTAAACTAATCCCGCAATGTCGGGGTGCCGGGATTCGAACCCGGAGTCGCCTTGCCTTGGGCACCGCAGATACCATTTAGGTATCTGGAGCTTTAAATGCTGCGTCGGGGTGCCGGGATTCGAACCCGGAGTCGCCTGTTCCCAAAACAGGAATGTTAGCCGTTACACCACACCCCGACGCAATTTTCAAAGCTCCCCAAAACAGGAATGTTAGCCGTTACACCACACCCAGTCTACGTCGAGGCTTTGGCAGTAAGGCCCAAAACTTCATACGGAAACGTTCATATGCACTTGGCTATAATAGCATAATTTGTATTAAAAACAATTACAAAACAATGTTTTCAAGTATTTTCACTCTAGCCTTCCTACTATTCATATCTATAAACACAAGTACTAAGTCAAACTGCCAAGCTCTATTCCCTATCCTATTGTGTATCAGGTATGTCTGCATTGTCCTTGAGAGCCTTTTCATCTTCCATGGGTGCATATTCTCTTCGGGCCTCTTCCTATTAGGATCATCGAGATTAGGTAATGTTTCGCATGAAACTGACTTTACCTCCAGGAAGTACAGTTTCTCGCCTTTTTCAGCTATTATATCGATTTCTCCCCACTTTTTCGTGTAGTTTCTCTCTAGAATTGAGAAACCTTTGCCTGTTAAGTATTTGCAGGCAATTTCTTCACCCAATTCCCCTATTCTTTGATTAACTGAAGTAAATTTCTTCATAGTGTTTCACATGAAACGTATTAAAAGACATATTTTGTGTCTCTTATGAACAATACACACATAGTTATCCACAGAATCCTTATTTTTAAGCCTTTAAACTGTTGATAAAGGACTGGATAACCTGGATAAAGAACAGAGATATTTAGGACATCATTGGACAGTATTTGTGCACCCGCCAAGATTCGAACTTGGAATAACGGTTCCGAAGACCGTCGTGATATCCATTTCACCACGGGTGCATATTAAACAAGCCCTATTATACATTAATGATCCACTATTACAAAGAACCTTTGTAATATAAGGTGCAAAATACATTGCATTTTAGCGACAAAAATACTATAATACACGAGTTATTCATAGCGCGGTATTGGTTTAGTGGTAGAACACGTCCTTGCCAAGGATGAGACAGGAGTTCGATTCTCCTATGCCGCACAAGATTTATGGCCAACAAGCCAGTAATTGATAACTCAAAGATACCTGAATACGTTACACATGTAACAAGTACCCTCGAAAAGGCTGGTTTCGAGGCTTTTATCGTTGGTGGGTGCGTTAGAGATCTTATTTTAGGTAGGATTCCTAAGGATTGGGATATTACAACCAATGCTACTCCCGAGCAAATAATACCCCTATTTGAGAAAACTATATATGAGAATACCTTCGGAACTGTCGGAGTATGCATGCCTAAGGTTACTCATGAAACTATCACAGATGTACCACGTGAAACAGAATATAACATACTAGAAGTCACACCATATAGAACAGAGGCTAAATATAGCGATTTTAGACACCCTGATGAGGTTAAATTCAGCCAGAACATAGAGGATGATCTTAAAAGACGCGACTTCACAGTGAATGCTCTGGCATATAGCCAGTCTAAAGGA
>JBAXNK010000004.1:0-16422 GCA_037133845.1 bacterium | reverse complement strand
TTGAACTTATTAAAAATAAGAGAAGATCAGAATAATATTATGGCGAAAAAATCAAAAACAAAGAAGAAGGTTCTGAAAAAAGTTGCAAAGAAAATCGTTAAAAAGCCTGCCAAGAAAATAGCTCCAAAAGTAAAGAAGGTTGTAAAAAAGAAGACTAAGAAAATTGTTAAAAAGCCTGCCAAGAAAATCGCAAAGAAAGTAACGTCTCCAAAGGCGCCCAATAAACCTAAAGCTCACAAGCAGACAGCAGGTGAGCGTAAAGCTGGCGAACTTGATCAGAAAGCCAATCTCTTGATAGAGAAGGGTAAGAAGCGCGGCTTTGTTACATACGACGAGATGATCAAGATGTTCCCAGATATAGAGAATAATATCCTATTCCTCGATGAACTCTACGAGAAGCTCTCAACTTCAGGAGTGGATGTTCTCGAAGGTGGTAACTTGCTAGACATGGACGGTGCGACTGAGAAGGCGACTCTCAAGTACTCTAAAGACTCTCAGACTTATAACTCTATACAGATATATCTAAAGGAGATCGGTCAGTACCCACTTATCAATGCTTCCAACGAGCGAGATCTAGCTCGTCGTATCGAGAAGGGTGATATGGAAGCCAAGAACTTGCTTGCACGTGCGAACTTGCGCCTCGTGGTGTCTATCGCCAAGAAGTACGTAGGCCGCAGTTCAGACCTGACACTCCTTGACCTTATCCAAGAGGGTAACCTCGGATTGTTCAAAGCGGTAGAGAAGTTCGATTGGACCAAGGGCTACAAATTCTCGACTTATGCTACATGGTGGATTCGTCAGTCTATCACTCGTGCGCTCGCTGATCAGTCACGTACTATCCGTATACCAGTGCACATGGTGGAGACTATTTCGAAGTACAAGCAGGTCGTCCGCAGACTATCCCAAGACCTCGGCCGTGAACCACTAGTGGAAGAGATAGCTACAGAGATGAATCTCGACGTAGAGAAGATCCACACTATAGTCCAGATCAATCAGGAGACGGTGTCTCTCGAGCAGCCAATAGGTGACGATGATGAGAAGTCTACACGTGGTGAATTCATCGCTGACGACAAGATACTTCGTCCAGATCAAGATGCTTCACACCGCATACTCTCAGACAAGATCCGTGAAGTTCTCGACACATTATCACTCAAAGAGCGCAAGATACTAGAGCTACGCTACGGTCTTAAAGACGGCATACAGCACACACTAGAGGAGGTGGGCAGTGAGTTCGGTGTGACTCGTGAGCGTATTCGTCAGATCGAGGCCAAGGTTCACGAGAAGCTACGCAACAATGACAAGATCTTGAGACTCAAGAATTACTTCGACTAAGCACATGGCAGACATACATTCGATAATCTCCTATACCATATCCTTCCTTGCGATATATGCGCAGATATTTCTTCTTGTCACATTCTTCGAGAATCGCAAGAACATAATCAAGCATGGTGATGAGATTCTCGAGCTTAGCTCTTATCCTACTGTTACCATCACTGTCCCATTCTTCAATGAAGAGAAGACTATTACTGGTACGATAGAGTCACTACTTGCGCTTGATTATCCTCGTGACAGACTTTCCATTTTCTTGATAGATGATGGAAGTCTGGATAATACTTGGTCGGTTGTTCAGAAATTTGCTTCAAATCCACAGATCAAACTTTTCAAAAAAGAGAATGGAGGCAAGCATACCGCTATAAATCTAGGGCTCTCTATGTCTACTGCCGAGCTTTTTGGCTGTTTGGATTCTGACTCTTATGTTCACCCGCAAGCTCTTAAGCGCATTGTTAATATCTTTAATAATGATCCCAAGACTATGTCTGTCGCTCCAGCGATACGTGTGAATAATCCAGGGAATATGCTCCAGAAGGCCCAGAAGGTTGAGTATGATATGGGCATATATATCAAGAAGATGATCGGCTTCCTCGGAGGTATAAACGTGACTCCAGGCCCTTTCTCTATATTCCGCAAAAAGGTATTCGACGATCTCGGTCCATACGTGAAAGCTCACAACACTGAGGATCAGGAGATAGCTCTACGCATGCAGGAGCATGGCTACAAGATCGATCATTGCCCAGATGCTTATATCTATACCAACGCTCCATCTACAGTGCCCAAGCTTTATCGTCAGCGGATACGTTGGACGTATGGATCACTTAGGAATATATTTGACTATCGCAGGTTAATATTCAAGAAGGAGTATGGAACTATCGGAGTCTTCACACTGCCCTCGAACTTGATCTCTACATTTGGAGTGATATTTATCGGTAGCACTGTCGTCTACAATGTTATCAAGTTTATATACTACAAATTCATCCAGATACAAGTTGCGAGCATCAGTAGCCCTCACTTCCACTTTGAATGGTTCTTCGTAGATACAAGAGCTACCTTTATCTTATCCATAATTGTCTATATCCTCATCATAACCTCAATAGTCCTCGGTAGGAGTATGACCGAAGAGAAGCATCGCTTGTCTCCGCACATCCTATACTTCATATTCATCTACAGTTTGATCGCACCGTTCTGGATTGCCAAATCTGTATATAATGCTATTGTGTCGAAGGAATCGAGCTGGACACTAGAGCGCAAGGCGACCACCATTAATAACGATATAAAGCAAGTATAGTAAATATGAATAAAAACGAACCGGTAGACTGGAAGAAGTATGTGATAGTTTTCTTTATAACAGGGACCCTCTTTGTCTCGGTTCTTTGGTTGTCGAGTTTCTTAAATACGAAGAAGATAGATGAACTTCGTTCCGTCCAGGACAAGATCTACGTTGACCTTATGGCCTCTGAGGTGCAGTTCTCACTACTCCAGGAGTCTTCATGCAAGGATGTCTCTACCACAGTGCTTTCAAGCGAGCTGAACTCTCTAGCTGACAAGATCTCATATAGTGAGAACAATATTGGTAACACTGATAGCGACGTGATAAGCCTGAAGAAGTACTACTCAATACTTGAGATCAAGGATTATCTTTTAATGAAGAAGATCACTGAGCAGTGTGGTAACAGGCCTATCTTCATACTTTACTTCTACAAGAATGATAATTGTCCAGACTGTACCAAGCAGGGATTCGTTCTGACCTCTATGCGTGAACAGTATCCAAACTTGCGTGTATACTCTTTCGATGAGACTCTAAACCTCCCAGTTATCAAAACTCTCACATCACTATATAAAGTGAAGGAGAGTGCCCTACCTGCACTCGTCATCAACGGCCGCGCGTACCCAGGCTTCCAGGATATCAATGCGATAGAGAAGATACTCCCAGAGCTCAAGAAGATAGAGAAGAAGTCCGCAACTACTGTACCTGCTGCTGCAACAGAGAAGAGTGCTACAGACAGTCCTGCTTCAGCTACTCCTGCTCAGTAGAGCTTTATGAAATACAAATACACTAGATTGAGTTTGTATTATCTAGCCTTGTATCTATCCGTTGGCGCTTTCAGCTTGTTATTCTTGCCAGATTTATTTTTCAAGATAATGCATTCGAATGTCGTCTTCGATCGTGAGACATCTTTTATGCTCGGAGCCTTTTCTCTGGGGCTGTTTATCTTTGTGGCTCAGGTTATTCGCTTTAATATAAAAAGTTTATATACCACAGTGACATTCATAAGATTCATCATGATATCTTCGTTTACGTATTTATATCTATCTACGCATAACCCACTATTCATATCCCTAGTCCTCTTTGGCGGGATAGGATTATTCGGTACTGTATGTTGCTATACTTTTGATTACTTCTTGAGCCGCTTCTCAGACTCGAACTGAGGACCTTCGCTTTACAAAAGCGTTGCTCTACCAACTGAGCTAAAGCGGCGTGACTTAAACTTAACAAAAACAGACGAAAATTGCAAACTATTCGTGGTCTCTCTTTACTTTCTCTTTCATCCTGCGAACCTTGGCTCTCGTCTCGAGTATCAGTCTCCTCATGAATGAGTACGGCTTACCGAGCCCATCTTCTATGCCCTCAGCGCTCTTGTGTTCAAATATCCTGTGTACCTTGGGCCAATTCTCCTCGAGCCACTTCTTGGTCCTAGTTATTCCGATGAACCAATACTTGGCGATGATCAGAACAACTCCTACGATGATATTCTTGAGCAAGTACTGGGCGATCTTCTCGATATTCCTAAAAGAAAAAGTCTCCATAAAGTCCACGCTATTGTCACCGCCTTGAACCCTTAGAGTTCTGATCTCCCATGCACGGTATGTAGGCATGAGGATGGCTGTGACTATAGCGATGAAGAATATGGCGATAATCATGTTAGCCGATTGATTCTTTTACGAATTTGATAAGCTTGGCTTTCTTCTCAGTAAGGAGTCTACCTACAGTAAGGTCAGGATTCTTGATAAATGGTTGATCCATAAGAGTCTGTTCCTTGAAGTAAGTATTGATCTTGCCTTCTAGCATCTTCTTCTTGATCTCTTCTGGCTTGTCAGACTCTGCGACTTCGCGCTCGAAGACTTCCATGACTTTCTGCTTCTCCTCATCTGTGATGTCAGAGGCTTGTACGTATGCAGGCTTCATGGCTGCGATGTGCATAGCTATGTCTTTTGCGAGACTTGCTTCTCCTCCTTCAAGTACAGTAACCACAGCACTCTTGCCGTTGTGTACGTATACACCCAGAGTACCACCTGCGATTTCTTCTACTTTTCCTAGCTCTATCTTCTCACCGATCTTCTGTATGAGGGGATTGATCATGTCAGCAGAGGCGGCTTGCATAGATTCTACTCCGCTGTCCATTGCCATCTTGGTCAGAGTATTCGCAAGTTGTACGAACTCTTCATTCTTGGCTACGAAGTCTGTCTCTGAGTGTAGGGTCAGGAGTACTACCTTGCCAGCACCTTCCATAGCGACTATAAGTCCATCTGATGCTGTACGATCGGACTTCTTCATGGCTATAGAGCTCGACTTCTTCTTCAGTATGATAAGAGCCTTTTCTTTGTCGCCCTCTGCTTCCTCGAGTGCAACCTTACACTGCATGACAGAGACACCAGTAGCATCTCTTAGTTCTTTTACTAATTCTGCGGTGATTTTTGTGGACATATTATTTTGTTTCTTTTCCAGAGAGACCTGATTCATAAGCCTCTTTTATAGCTGATAAAAAGTAACTGATACTAGATACTGCTGCATCATTGGCGATGATAGGGAACTGGACCTGCTTTAGATCGCAGTCAGTGTTCATAAGGGCGATTACTGGTAGGTTCATCTTGTGAGCTTCTGTGACGGCGATGTGCTCCTTCTTAGGGTCCACGACGAATACAGCATCAGGGGTACGAGTCATACCGGTAAGACCCTGGAAGTTCTTGGTCATATCTTCCATCTCACGACTGATAAGTAGGCGCTCCTTCTTGGTGTACTTGTCGAGAGTGCCTTCTTCCTTCTGCTTGCGTAGATCAAGAAGCTTGGTCACACGACGCTTGATCTCAGTATAGTTAGTTAGAGATCCACCCACCCAGCGCTCTGATACGTAAGGCATGGAGAGTGCCAGGGCAGTTTCTACTACCTGTTGTTTAGCTTCAGCCTTAGTTCCGACGAACATGATCACCTTGCCAGCCGCTGCGAGTCTCTTGACCTCCACACATGCAGCTTCGAATGATTCGTAAGTCTTTTCTATATTGATAATATCTACGCCACTTTTGGTAGCAAAGATGTATTTGGCCATCGATGGATGACGACGACTCTTAGAATAACCGAAATGCGCGCCCACTTTGAACATTTGTTCTATTTTTGTTTGCATATAACTAATTGCCCACAAGTTCTTTCCTGTGGGTGGTTTATTGATAATATGCTCCGTTTTTAAGCATTCCAGCTTATCTACAGCACCTAGATATCGCTATCTGGGCACCACGGAACATAGGCACTATATTACCAGAAAAAGCCTTATTTAGCAAATTGTAAAAAAGCCTGGTTTGCTGTAGTATGTGGTCTATATGAGACAATCAAAATTGTTCACAAAGACACGTAAAGAGGCTCCAGCAGACGAGGTGTCTCGCAATGCTGAGCTCTTGATTCGTGCTGGCTTTATCAACAAGGAGATGGCAGGTGTCTACTCGTACCTACCTTTAGGCCTTCGGGTATTTGACAAGATTGTGAATATCATTCGTGAAGAGATGAATGCTATAGGCGGCCAAGAAGTCCACCTGTCATCGCTACAGGAGAAGTCTACTTGGGAACCTACCGATCAGTGGGATGATAAGCAGGTAGATGTCTGGTTCAAGACTAAGCTCAAGAACGATACAGAGCTCGGACTTGCTGTGACCCATGAGGCTAGTATGACCAAGATGATCAAGAACTTCATACAGTCTTATCGCGATCTGCCTTCTTATGTATATCAATTCCAAACAAAGTTTCGTAACGAGACTCGTGCCAAGAGCGGCATCATGCGCATGCGTGAGTTCATGATGAAAGATTTGTATTCATTCGATCTCGATGAAGCTTCGCACCTGGAGTTCTATGAGCGCGCGAAAGGTGCTTACAAGAAAGTTTTCCAGCGTGCAGGTATCGGTCATCTGACTTATCTTACGTTTGCATCTGGTGGCATGTTTGCCCCTTTCTCCCATGAGTTCCAAACTATCTCAGGAGCAGGTGAAGACACCATCTATGTCGATCCGAACAAAGGTATCGCCATCAATAAGGAAGTTTACAATGATGAAGTAATCGCACAGCTAGGCTTGGACAAGAGCACGCTAGTGGAGAATCGTGCAGTGGAAGTTGGTAATATCTTTACCCTCGGTACTCGCTTCTCTGATGCTCTTGATTTGAAATATCAAACAGCAGAAGGAGAATCCAAGTCTGTGTTTATGGGTTCATACGGCATCGGTCCTGGGCGACTTATGGGAACTATCGTAGAAGTTCTGTCGGACGACAAGGGTATCATCTGGCCAGAGACTGTCGCCCCTTTCAAAGTTCACCTTCTAGTGCTAGGTGAAGATATCTCCGTTGTGTCTGAGGCTGAGAGTTTGTATAAGGCCCTAGTAGATGCCGGGGTAGAGGTGCTGTTCGATGATCGTGCTTCAGTTGGTGCAGGGGAGAAGTTCGCAGACTCTGATCTGATCGGTATTCCTTATCGTGTGGTAGTATCCAAGCGCAGCATGGCAGACGGCGGTTACGAGGTGAAGAAGCGCAACGAAGAGAAGAGTAAGGTTATGAGTGCAGATGATCTGACGAAGTTCTTGGGTTAAAAATCTAAAATGCTGAAAAAATTATATAAAATGTTTTCTAATGATATCGGTATCGACCTGGGTACAGCGAATACTCTCGTGTATCTTCGTGGTCACGGTATCGTGATCAACGAGCCCTCTGTCGTTGTGGTGAATCAGAAGACCGGTCAGATCGTCGCGGTGGGTGCTCAGGCTAAAGTCATGCTGGGTCGTACTCCTGGACACATCAAGGCCATTCGTCCTGTTGTCGATGGAGTCATCTCTGACTTTGAGGTTACTGAAGAGATGCTCGCGTACTTGATAGGCAAGACTGAAAAAATGTCGAAGAAGTTCATCCGTCCTCGTGTAGTTATCGGAGTACCGACTGGTATCACAAATGTCGAGATCCGCGCCGTAGAGGACGCTGCTCGCTCAGCTGGAGCTCGTGAGGTGTACATCATCGAGGAGCCTATGGCAGCAGCGATCGGTATCAGACTTCCGGTTAAAGATGCTTCAGGCATCATCGTAGTAGATATCGGTGGTGGTACCACTGATGTGGCAGTCATATCCCTCTCGGGAGTTGTACGTTCGAAGAATTTGAAGATAGCAGGAGATCTGCTGAACCAGAACATTGCCAACTATATGCGTGACGAATTCAAGCTCCTCATCGGCGAGCGTACTGCAGAGGCAGTGAAGATCAGCATCGGCTCTGTGATTGCAGGCTCTCCTATGGAGGCTGAGGTTCGCGGACGAGACCTCGTTACAGGGCTCCCTCGGCAAGTCATAGTCACAGATGCAGACATCCGTGAAGCCATCATGGCTTCGATATTGGCGCTTGTTGATGGAGTAAAGGAAGTTCTTGAAACTACTCCACCAGAACTCCTGTCTGATATCATGCATCGTGGCCTAGTACTCTCTGGTGGTGGTGCACTTATCCGAGGACTTGATGTACTACTCGGTGAAGCGCTGAAGATCCCTATATATGTAGCTGAAGATCCTCTCACGGCTGTTGCTCGTGGTACAGGAGTGGTACTTGATGAATTCGAAGAGTACGAAGAAGTCCTAGTAAAAACTCATGATGCCTCAGTTCCGAGATAAAAGACAAATAGCTCGCCGCAAGATAATCACACAAATAGTGATTTTTGTGGTTGTTTTTGTGATGCTTTCACTCGGATTATTCTTGTCACCTGCGAGTAAATTCTTGAGCCTTATCGGTCGCCCCATATGGAGTATGAAGAACTCCACTGTCACATCGATTGGCGATACTTCAAGTCTACTACGTAGCAAGAGCTCGATAATAAAGGAGAACGATCAGCTGCGCACCGACAACGCCTATCTGACATCACAGATGGCTGACTACAAGATCCTCAAAGATGAGAACATCGCCCTTAAAGAAATGATGGGCCGCACGAGTAGCAAACACTCATTCCTGCTTGCGAACATCCTCGCCAAGCCAGACCTCTCTCCCTACGACACTGTCGTAGTTGATACGGGGACAAACCTTGCTGTCACTGTCGGATCTGTCGTGTATGGCAATGGCAACCTTCCTATGGGTGAGGTGAGTAAGGTCATGGCCTCGACTTCTCTGGTGACCCTCTATTCGAATCCGGGCAAAGTCACGAATGCGACGCTCGATGGTTCGAACAACTCCGTAGAGCTTGTTGGTCGCGGTGGTGGGAACTTCGAGATGAAGATACCTCAGGAGTCAGTGGCCAATAAGGGCCAGTTCGTGGTACTACCGAACTCGACTACTGTCACTCCGGAGATCATCGCCATAGTCGAGGAAGTGACAGGTGCGCCTAGTGACCCGTACAAGACAGTGCTGCTGCGCTCGCCGATCAATATCCAAGATTTGAAGTGGGTAGAGATAGAGAAATAATTTTCATATATGGATAAGCCACTCATTTTCAAAATAGAGAAGAAGCTCGATGGTGCTCTCGGGCGTGCAGGGGAGATCGTGACTCCTCATGGAACGATACTCACTCCATCATTCGTAGTTGTGGGCACCAAAGGCACAGTAAAGGCTATGACTCCCGAGCAGCTTTTAGATATCGGTGTACAAGTCACACTTTGCAATACTTACCATCTGTATCTGCAGCCAGGGGACGAGCTTGTAGCCCGCGCTGGTGGACTACACAAGTTCATGAATTGGCATGGACCCATGATGACCGACTCTGGAGGATTCCAGGTGTTCTCGCTCGGTGCTGCGTATGGTAAAGAAATATCCAAGATCACCAAGCCTGAGACGAATCCCTCAAACATCATCACAGAACGCTCATCTGTTCTCGATGGAGTCCCACGCTTGGCGACCATAGGGAACGATGGCGTGTCTTTCCGCTCACACATCGATGGATCACTGCACTACATCACTCCCGAGAAGTCGATCGAGATCCAGCACAACTTGGGCGCTGATATGATATTCGCCTTCGATGAATGCACTTCACCATCTGAAGATGATAGGTACCAAGAGGAAGCCCTCTCTCGCACGCACGCTTGGGCCAAGAGAAGCCTCGAATACCATAAGTCCAAACCCAACTCGCAAAGGCAAGCACTCTTCGGTATAGTCCAAGGTGGACGCAGTGAGGAACTTCGCAAGAAGTCTGCGCAAGTTATAGGCTCTATGGATTTCGACGGCTTTGGTATCGGCGGATCTTTCGCCAAGGAAGACATGTCTACTGCGGTTGCTTGGTGCAACGAAGTCTTGCCTGAAAACAAACCCCGACATCTACTTGGTATAGGTGAACCTGAAGACCTATTCATGGGGGTAGAGAACGGGGTAGACTTGTTCGACTGCGTCGGTCCGACTCGTATTGCTCGCAATGGCATGCTGTTCACAGCAAGTGGCAAGATAAACCTCTTCAATGCAGGGTTTGTTACTGATTTTGGTCCGGTTGATTCGGATTGCGAGTGTTCTACTTGTCGCGACTATACTCGTGCCTATCTGTCACACCTTTTCCGTGCAAAGGAGATGCTTGGTGCGACACTTGCATCGATACACAATGTCTACTTCATCACACATCTAGTCTCTCGCATGAGAGAGGTGATACTGGAGGGTACATTTGACAAATTTAAGAAAGAGTTTCTTGGTAGGTATATATCAAAATAATCATTGACAATATATGTGCTGGTGCTACCATAGAAAGTGAAGAAGAGATGGAGGGTAATCCCTCCTGTCGTTCTCTTACAACAAGGAGAAACACAAAACCAATGAATCGCCTCACGGCCATCACGGCCGCCTCCAACCACACGAAGATCGCTGCAAGCAACGAAGGCAACGGCGCCGACATCAACCAGACTGCCGGCTGCAACAACCCCAAGAAGAAGTAGTTCCTCGTCGAAGAACCGAGCGAGGCTCATTCATTCATCTTTTGTTTTACTCCAAGCGGTTATCAAGCGCTTAATCTTGATCATTTTTACACCCCTGTCGCAACACTCCATTGCTTCAGGTGTGTTTTCGTTTAGGCTTGACAATAGTATTGGCTTAATATAATATCCCAATCGAATCTACCCGCCCGCTTATCCTTTCCCTGGCGGGAGATACCAGAGAGGCAGCGATGTATCCTCGGCCCTACGCAGGCCCACCGCGCATCCACCTTCTGGTTCGCTGGATGGGTACCGGATCTTAGCAATCCGGTACCCCCAGCACGAACACTGCACATTATGTTTTCATAACCACCCTCTGGGACTGACCTCCCTCGGGTGTGTTTTCTTTTGGATTCCTTGACAATCCCTAGGAAAGCTGTAGCATTATAGGTGTCGAGGACAGGTTGATAGTACTACTAACGATTCGCTCCCCGACGAACTGGGGAGCACGGTTTGCTGGGCCCGATACCCATATAAGCACTCCGTGCTCTACCAGAACTCTGTTAAATTGATATCTACGATCTTGGTCTGCGCACCGCATGCGTCTCTGTGCTCAGGGATTCGCGTTGATTGCACAGACCAGGCCCAAGGAGTTTGGGTTCTCCTTGGAAGGGTCAGAGGGCAACGATCCTCTTCTCGTTGTCCTCTGACCAAAGTCTTTGTGTCTGAATAGAATCTCTCACCAGAGAGGTTCTCTCACACACCTAGAGGGGAGGGAAGCCTCCATTCCTCACAGGGCGCTTTACGTGAATCGAGGTCATGTCGGCCCCCATTTGCGCATTGCGCCCTGACCTTACATTTGCTCTTTTTTTCAAATAGTTTTTATTTCACACCCCTGTCGCAACACTCTTGCTTCAGGTGTGTTTTCGTTTGTGCTATAATAAGAACATTAATTTTAATACATTTTCATATGGCAAAAAGAAGTACAAATCTCGGCATCAAGCCAAAGTCTAGACGCTCACACAAGACCAAGAAGCGACTAGCCGTCAAGAAGGTAATGCTCGAGAAGAAGGCAAGTAAGAAGAAGCATAAATAATCATCACCCTCTCCTACTAAGGAGGGGGTTTTAGTTGTGCTTGACAAATTATATATATGAGGTAATATCACATACAAATCCTCACCTGATTTTTTATGCTTTTTTGGCCATAGGTTGAGGATAACCGGTCAGGGCACATTCTCCCGTTGAGGCTTAGTATTCATTGCCCCAACAGTGCCCTGACCACACTTTTTGTCCTTATAATAGATTTGGCGCCCCGTGCCGAGAAGACTCTCGACCGGGCGTTTTCTTTTGTCTAATCAGGTATTTTATTGTATAGTGTAGAGTCATATGAATAAATCCGTATTCCAATTGAAAGGTCACTACAAGCCGGCTGGCGATCAGCCCAAGGCTATTGCGAGTATCTTGTCGGGCTTAGAGAAGGGTCTAGTCAAGCAGACACTACTCGGTGCTACTGGTACTGGCAAGACTTTCACCATGGCCAATGTCATTAAGGCGTGGAACAAGCCGACTCTGGTAATCGCTCACAACAAGACTCTGGCTGCTCAGCTTGCCCAGGAGTTCCGAGAGTTCTTCCCAGACGCAGCGGTGCATTACTTTGTGTCGTACTACGACTACTACCAGCCCGAGGCTTACATGCCAGCGAGTGACACCTATATAGAGAAAGATGCACAGATCAACAAAGAGATCGATCGTCTTCGTCACGCCTCAACTCAGGCACTACTCACAAGGCCTGATGTCATCATAGTCGCATCAGTTTCTTGTATATACGGACTGGGTAGTCCTGCCGAATATGAACGAGTGAATCTCAAGCTTGCCGTAGGCGAGAAGATGGACCGCATGACTCTCATGCGCAAGCTCATCGAAGTGCACTTCGAGCGCACGAATGCAGATATAGAATCAGGTCAGTTTCGATCTATAGGTTCCAAGGTGGAGGTTATGCCCGTGTCCGAGACTTTCGTATACCAGATAGAGTTCGAGGGGGGAGTTATCTCTCGCATTGCGAAAGTTGATCCAGTGTCTTCACACATCATCTCAGAAGAGAAGAATATTTTCCTTTTCCCAACAAAGCATTTTATAACAGAGAAGGATCAGATAGAGAAAGCTATAAAGAATATCAAGGCAGAGCTCAAGACTCAGCTCGCCAAGTTCGAGAAAGAGGGCAAGCCTCTAGAAGCAGAGCGCATCAAACGCAGGACGAGCTATGACCTCGCGATGATCAAGGAGATAGGGTATTGCAACGGTATCGAGAACTATTCGAGGCATCTTTCAGGTAAAGCACCAGGCGAGGCACCAGACACACTGCTTGAGTACTTCCCAGAGGAATTCCTCACTATCATAGATGAATCGCATGTGACCCTGCCTCAGCTAAATGGTATGTATGCTGCAGATAAATCCCGCAAGGAGACTCTTGTCGACTTCGGTTTTCGTCTACCTAGTGCGAAAGATAACAGGCCGCTGAAATACGCAGAATTCCAAGAGCGCATAGGTCAGGTAGTTTATGTATCTGCTACTCCAGGGAAGATCGAGCATGCAGAAAGTGACAAGATAATCGAGCAGATCATCCGCCCTACAGGGTTGATAGATCCGGCAATAATTGTGAGACCAGTTTCTGCTTCGGCAGAGAATGCTTTGGCGAGGTCCTCGGGCCAGTTCGCTCCCGATAGTCGCTCCACCAGACCATTGCCAAAGCATTCTCTTCCTACGCCATCTTATCCAGGTCAGGTCCAAGACTTTATCGCAGAAGCGCAGATGACTATCAAGAAAGGCCATAGAGTCATCGCTACTACGCTGACCAAGCGCATGGCGGAGGAGCTATCGACATACTTGAAAGACAAGGGGATGAAAGCAGAGTATCTTCACAGCGAGATCAAAACTATCGAGCGCATACAGATACTGACCGCATTCCGCAAAGGAGTCATCGATGTGCTCGTGGGGGTGAATCTGCTTCGTGAGGGACTCGACTTGCCAGAGCTTGCACTTATCGGGATACTCGATGCTGACAAGGAGGGCTTCCTGCGTTCAGAGACTGCACTTATCCAGACTATAGGTCGTGCCGCTCGCAACATCGAAGGCAGAGTCATACTCTATGCCGATGTGTCTACTGGGTCACTGGAGCGTGCGATAGGCGAGACGAATCGTCGCCGAGCTATACAAGTGGCTTACAATAAAGAGCATGGGATTACTCCGGTCACTATAAGCAAAAATATCAAAGACATCACCGAGGAGCTCGAGAGTAAGCATGAGAAAGCTGTGAATAGCGAGCTTGATCTTGATATAGAGCTTTTCAAGAAATCATTTGCGAAAGATAAGAATAAGAAAGGTAAAAGTGAGAGTGCTTCGATCAAGAACTTGATGGTCTCAGACTCTGAGCGTGAGGTTGTCATCTATGAGAAGATTATCAAGCTAAAAGAGAAAGAGATGAATAAGGCGGTGAAAGAGCTCGACTTCGAAACTGCTGCAATACTACGCGATGAGATAGTGGTCCTACAGGATAGAATGGCTAAGTCTGCCAAATAATGTTATAATACTTCACCTTTATGAAGAAAGAAATAACCGGGAAAATCATAATCAAGGGGGCGAGAACCCATAACTTGAAGAATATAAGCCTTGAAATGCCACGCAACAAGATGGTAGTGATAACTGGCGTCTCTGGCTCGGGCAAGAGTTCACTTGCTTTCGATACTATATTCGCAGAGGGTCAGCGTCGTTATGTAGAGTCTCTCTCGGCATATGCGCGTCAGTTCCTCAACCAGATGCCCAAGCCAGATGTCGACGAGATATCTGGTCTTTCACCGGCGATATCTATTGATCAGAAGTCTCGCTCGAACAATCCTCGTTCCACGGTGGCTACCATCACAGAGATCTATGACTATCTTCGTGTTCTCTACGCACGCATAGGTCGACCTCACTGTCCGACTTGTGGTGACGAGATCAAGAAGCTTTCTAACGAAGAGATAGTGAATTTCGTGTTGGACAAGATTAAAGAGCATGGGGGGAAGCCTGCCGAGAAGAAGAATACCAAGAAAGTCGCAGGGGTCGAGTGGGATGAGACTCCAGTTACTATATTCTCTCCGGTTATCCGTGGTCGTAAGGGTGAGTACTATCAGTTACTCTATGATCTATTGAATAAAGGTTTCTCTAAAGTTCGTCTTGATGGCGAGCTTCGTAATCTCCGTGAGCGTATCGATATCAAGAAGACCAAGACCCACGATATAGATGTACTCGTCGACTCTATGGCTATGCATGAATTCAAGGATAGTATCGAAGACGCTCGGATGCGTCTATCCGAGTCTGTAGAGCGTGCATTGATTGAGAGTGATGGACTAGTACAGATAGAGATTGGCGATGAATCCTTCCTCGTTTCTTCGAAGTTCTCTTGTCCACGTGATGGATACTCATTCCCTGAGATCGAGCCTCGATTGTTCTCTTTCAACTCTCCATATGGAGCATGTCCCGTCTGTAACGGTCTAGGTACGAAGTATTTCGGTGGTGATGAAGTCTGTGATGATTGTAAAGGGGCGCGTCTGCGCGTAGAAGCACTTCATGTATACCTGGGTAAAGGTAAACTCAATGTTGTGAACATCACAGCTCTATCTATCACAGGAGCTCACGAGTATTTCACGAGTCTGAAGCTCACAGATCAAGAGAAGGAAATATCTAAAGTGGTGATCAAAGAAATTGTATCTCGCCTAGAATTCTTGCTCAATGTGGGACTCGACTATCTGTCACTGGATAGAAAGGCGAACACTCTCTCAGGTGGTGAAAGTCAGCGTATACGACTTGCGAGTCAGCTTGGCTCACACTTGGTGGGTGCACTGTATGTGCTCGACGAGCCGACGATAGGGCTCCACCAGAGAGATAACGACAAGCTTATCAAGACACTTCTTGATCTGCGCGATCTTGGCAATACTATCCTCATAGGTGAGCATGATGAAGACGCCATCTATGCATCTGACTATATCGTAGAGATCGGTCCCAAGGCAGGAGTACATGGTGGGGAAGTCATAGTGTCAGACTATCTCGAGCCACTACTGCTTGCCAAGACCAATCCTTCCAAGAGTCGTACTCTCGCATATCTACGCAATGAGATCAAGATAGAGTTACCCGACGAGCGCCGCACAGCAGACAAGGGCTCTCTGAAGATAGTCGGCGGTAAAGTTTTCAATATCAAGAATCTAAATGCTGAGATACCACTTGGCAAGATGGTGATCATCACCGGCGTCTCTGGATCGGGTAAGAGTTCTTTTATGTATGAGATACTTTACAAGAACTTGCAGGCTCGATACGAATTCAAGAAGAGAAGTGCACAAGTGTATAACTGTGCTTCATTTACTGGGACTGAGTATCTATCTCGTGCTATTCTTATAGATCAATCTCCGATAGGCCGTACTCCACGTTCAAACATCGCTACCTATACTGGAGCGTTTACTCATATCCGTGACCTGTTTGCGACAAGTGAAGAAGCACGTCTGCGTGGTTGGAAGTCCAATCGATTCTCCTTCAATGTCAAAGGTGGACGCTGTGAAGCTTGTGAGGGTAATGGTCAGATCGCAGTGGAGATGCATTTCTTGCCAACTGTCTATGTCACTTGTGATGTGTGTATGGGTAAGCGCTTCGACAAGGAGACTCTAACAGTGAAATACAATAAGAAGAATATATATGAAGTACTTGAGATGACAGTAGAAGAGGCGGTAGTCTTCTTCAAGGATATTCCCGCAGTTTACGATCGCATGAGAACTCTAGTTGATGTAGGGCTCGGCTATATATCGCTAGGTCAATCTGCTACGACTCTCTCAGGTGGAGAGGCTCAGCGTGTGAAGATTGCCTCCGAGCTCTACCGTCCACATACAGAGAAGACTATCTATCTACTCGATGAGCCGACTGTCGGGCTACACTATGACGATGTCGCGAAGCTTCTCGAA
>JBAXNK010000003.1:0-20347 GCA_037133845.1 bacterium | reverse complement strand
ATATATATGATATTAATGCTGAACAGTATAAGTTCGCCGCACACATGGGTAATGGTGAGTCAGGTAACGATGGCAAGATTGGTATTGGTGGGAATATAACTGATGTTGGTACTTTAGCGGGTGCGGGTTTGGTGGTGCAGCTTGATGGTAATGTAGGAATCGGAACTACTACTCCAGGATATACACTCGACGTGAGTGGCGATATAAATTTCACAGGAACACTTTATAAAAATGGCACAGCGTTAAAAGACAGTCCATTTACCCTAGACGGAAGTAATAATATTTATTCTTCCAATACAACAGAACCAGGTGGAAGTTATATGTTTACTGTAGGATATAATGCCGGCAGTGGTGCAAATACACAAAAATCAAACTTTATTGGTTACGAAGCCGGTAGCGGCGCAACAAGTGCGTATAACTCAAACTTCATTGGAGTAGATGCTGGACGAAATGCAGTTAGTGCAGATAAATCAAACTTTATCGGTCATCATGCGGGAGACGGCGCCACAGGTGCTCTACAATCCAACTTCATCGGTAGGTACGCTGGTTATGGATCTACGTATGCATCTTACTCAAATATCTTCGGCGAAGAAGCAGGCTATAACGCTACCAATGCCAACCACTCTACTTTCATAGGTTATAGGGCTGGCTATGGAGCTACCAATGCCAATAACTCTCTTTTCTTGGGTAATAACGCTGGCATTAGTGATTCTGTAAATAACAGTATTGGTGCGAGATCTTCTATTCTCATCGGAAACTCTACCTCAACAGGTGGATACTCAGATAGTATCGCTATTGGTCAGGGCGCAATGAACAGCACAAGTCGGCAACTTAACATCGGTAATGTTCTTTACGCTACGGGTATTTACAATAGTAACTCTGTTTCTGGTTCTCCAATAGCAGGTGGTAAGGTCGGAATCGGTATTGCAAATCCTCTGGGACTACTCCAAGTGGAAGGTGGTTCGATTTATGCTAATGCACCACAAAGTGATACCGTTATCAACGGTGGGGCAGGCAATGACTGGCAGACATATGCAAACCTTGTCGGTAGTGCTGGGCTCTGGGCCATAAGAACAGGCACAGATGCAAGTATAAACTTCGATACAAATAATAGTTTCTCACCAATCACAGCATTAAAAATAGCAACAAACGGTAACATTGGAATTGGGGCGTCAAATCCGCTTGCTCAACTGGAGATAAATAATCCATCTGGGAATCTTCCTCTGTCTATCAACAATGTTGGAAATGGAGAAACCCCAGTAATACGATTTGGCTATGGGGGGCTACCTAACCAGTATACCCAGTGGATTACAGCACGCTCTAATAGTCTTCCGTCAGCCAATAATATTTCTTTCTATACCAATGATGGTTCAGGTGGTTCTACTTTCCCAACTAACGCAGTATTCGGTATGAGTATCAGCAATGGCGATGTTACTGTTGGAAACAATCTAACCATTGGTGGCATTTTAGTATTGACGGACCAGCTGGCATAGGGGCACAGTATTCATTGATGAGTATAGGTGGTGCGTATTTTAGTAGCAATAACGACTATTCCCCAACCCCTTATCAAGTAAGTTATGATTTAAATGGCAGCTCTTACCAGGTGAACGGAGCCGGCTCCTTCGCGACTTATACAGGTGGACGCATTAGTATGATAAAGGAAAATAGCTGGAATATCGGACAGGGTCTCGGCTCCGGAGTTAACGGCGCCTTAGCTTTCTTCACAAGTAGTGGTGGCTCAATCAACACCCCTCCCGTTCTTTCTGAGAAATTAAGGGTGACCAGTACTGGACTTGTAGGCATCGGCACCACCACTCCAGCCTACACTCTCTCCGTCGGTAACAACACCATCAGTGGTATAGTTGCAAGATTCACTAACTCCACCGGCACTTGTGACATCAACCCTACTACTACATCACTATCCTGCTCATCAGACATCAACCTCAAGAAGAACATCGTAGCTATATCTGACAATAAAAGCTTCATATTAAATACTGCACCGGATACAACTAATTCTGACACACTAACAAAGCTAATCACTCTCTCCCCAGTACAATACAACTGGAACAGTGAACAAGACACTGATCCTAAACACACAGGCTTCATAGCCCAAGAGGTAGAGCAAGTCTTCCCAGACCTAGTATTCACAGATGCTACAACACATCTTAAGTCTCTGAACTACATAGGACTTATACCGTATACTATACAATCCATCAAAGACATGAATTTGACTCTTGCTTCAGTCCCGAAGTTCTCTGATCCATCATTCGCACAACGAGTGTCTCTATTCCTGAAGAGCATAGGGGAGAAGGGCATCGCTATCATCGATAGAGTCGTTACAAATAATCTTTGTATAAATAAGTCTGACGGTACTCCAGTATGTGTCAATGGTGATCAACTCAGCGCAATAGTAAATCAAATAAATCAGAACAATAATTCTGGAGTACCAACCCCAACCCCAACCCCAGACCCCGTTCCAGTTCCTCCGGTTGTCGCTCCAACCCCAGTAGTCCCAAATCCTGACCCAGCACCAACCCCAGACCCAGTGCCAACACCAACACCAGCCCTAGATCCAGCGCCCGCGCAATAATCTCCTTGATTAATATAAGGCTTTATGATAGGATAAGGCCCATATGTTAATGATTAGATTACAGCGAATTGGCCGCAAGAATGATCCCTCTTTCAGAGTGGTTTTGACCGATTCCAAAAATTCAACAAAAAGCGGTAAGTTCAAGGAGATTTTAGGCTCTAATAACATCAAGGCTGGTACAATCGTGCTCAAGGCTGACCGTATCAAGTACTGGATAAGTATGGGTGCTCAGACTTCTGCTACAGTTCACAACTACCTAGTCCACGAGAAGATAGTTGACGGCAAGAAGAAGAACGTACTTCCAAGGAAGTCCAAGACTGTTGCCCGCAAGGAACTTAAGAAATAATAATGTTCGAACAAAAGAGGGCTTAGGCCCTCTTTTGTTGTTTGCGTGTAGGTAGTGTGGGTGATATAATAAATCTAAAGTGCAATTCATGTCGGTTGCACCATTTAATCCTATAATCCTAAAGTAAGAAATTTATGGCAGACGATAAAGCATTCCTAGAGTATATTGTAAAGTCACTAGTAGATTATCCGAATGATGTAAAGATCGATCGTACAGTTGATGAGATGGGCGTACTTATAACTATGACAGTCAACGGCGCAGATATGGGCAAGATCATCGGTCGCCAGGGCAACACCGCCAAGGCTATCCGTACACTCCTACGCGTCATAGGTATGAAGAATAATGCAAGGGTAAATCTGAAGATCAATGAACCTGAAGTTGGCGTACAAGAGAGACCTATGCACGATAGTGCAAATGAGAGCGTGAGTGCACCGCATGCGCAAAGCTATGGCTCAGATATGCCAGCTCCTTCGTCACATATGTCCTCATCTTCAGCTGCATCTCGCTCAGTAGAGGATGCTCTCGAAGACCTCAAAGGTATCTAATTAATTAAATGCGTTTTCATATAGTCACTTTATTCCCATCCATGTTCGACTCGTATCTTTCCGAGTCGATTTTGGCGCGTGCGATAAAGGAGAAGAAGATATCCGTATCACTTTATAATCCGCGCAAGTTTGTAACAGGTAAATACAAGAAAGTCTGGCCCGATGGCAATGTATCACTTCAGGTGGATGATCGACCATATGCAGGAGGTCCAGGCATGATCATGCGTGCCGAGCCCGTGATCAAGTGTGTAGAGACTATACAGAAGAAGATAAGCAAGAAGAAGGACTCAAAAGTTCTAACTGTTAACTTTATTCCAAGTGCAGAGAAGTTCACGACAGCAGCGGCAAAAAGCATTCCCAAGAAATATACCGACATTATACTCATCTGTGGCCGTTATGAGGGTATAGATGCTCGAGTGGATAAGATACTGAAGACCAAGCAATACTCCATAGGTGACTATGTGCTCACTGGTGGGGAAATTCCGGCGATGGTTTTGATTGACTCTATATCAAGGCAAGTAGAAGGAGTACTTGGCAACTTTGACTCCAGGGAAGAAGAAAGAGTTTCAAGTAGTGAAGTTTATACACGTCCTGAAATCCTAATTCACAACAAGAAGAAGTATAAAGTGCCAGAAGTCCTACTCTCCGGTGATCATAACAAGATAGAAGAGTGGAAAAAGAGCAAGAAAGTTGTATAATATAAGCATAGTTTTCTATGCAAAAATTCTCTAATACAATAAGTGCTCTTACTGCTCTCTTCCTAATATTTTTCTTATTTTCTCGTGCTCAAGCTTCAGAAACTATTGGCTCTATCGATAGTGATAATTACAAGTCCCAAATTTGCGAGAATGAAGCGTGCACTATGACATCGACCTCCACTATCTTCTGGGGTAATGTCGCAAATAAAACCAAGGTTGTCGTAAATGATTCAGGAATATCAGGCTATATATGGATCCCATCATATGGCATGGTTGCTCTTGATTGCGAGGATACATCAACAGGATGCACAAACTCTGCTCAGGGAGGGAACTTCAAGGTAAGCAATACTCCAGAAGGTAAGCTTTCTGGCCTTGCCTATGGTGAGTTCTTTGGTTGGATAAATTTCGGACCTTTTAAGAATAGTTCGGCTTCACAGGTGGTAATCAATAATAAAGGGGAGTGGAATGGATATGCATGGTCAGCAGATCATGGCTGGATAAAGTTCGACTGCTCTCTCCCAGGTTATTGCGTGAAGACTGACTGGCGACCAGCAATCGCTCGCGTAAAGAGCGTAGTTATGGACGTGCCAGCCAAGTCTCCAGAACCTCAGCCTCAAATACAAGTTTCAAGCAAGCCTCAATCCATAAGTGATGTTATGATCGCTCGCATGCGATCTATTCCAGAGAAGAAAGATCCTCAAGCTTTGGCAACCAAGACACCTACAAAAGCAGAATCTAAGCCTTCTAAGCTTGCTAAATTATGGGCGAAACTCAAAGCCATTTTCCATAAGAATTAACCCTGAATTCTCAAGGACGGTCCTTAAGAGGGCCTCCCCAAGGACCGTCCTTAGGAATACTTGACATTAGAGGAATATTTGTATATACTCACACCCAGATTGACCTGATTGAGTTACTCATCAATCGACTAGTTTACTCTTATAAATAAATAAAACACAAGTAGAGTTTGGTCGCTCTACCTTTTGCATTTGTGTTTTAGGTTCTCATTTTCTCATGAAAAAATCTGCCATAGAGAAGAAGTATTTTGCGCGTTATAAGAAGCCATTGGTCGAGTTCCCAAATCTTATCGAGAACCAGCTTGTCTCATTCAACTGGTTGGTAGAGAAAGGTCTAGCTGAAGTTTTTAAAGAATTTTCCCCTATAAACGATTACTCCGATAAGAAGTTCCAACTCTCTTTCGTTTCTTTTGCGTTGGGGGCTCCTAAATTTGACGAAGAGTATACCAAGATAAATAAGCTCACTTATGAAGGTGATCTGAAGGCTCGTATCAAGCTCCTCAACAAGAGTATCGGTACTTCTAAAGAGCAGGAGATCTTCATGGCTGATGTACCGCTCATGACCAAGCACGGTACATTCATCATCAACGGTGTGGAGCGTGTTATCGTCCCACAGCTGACTCGTTCATTCGGAGTATTCTTCACAGAACAGGAACTCAAGGGTAAGCGCTACTTTGGTGCAAAGATAATCCCAGCTCGTGGAGTATGGGTAGAGATCGAGTCTGATCCAGATGGTGCTATATATGTACGTATCGACAAGAAGCGCAAGTTCTCTATCGCGTCACTATTCCGCGTACTTGGACTCACAACTGATGCAGAAATCATGAAGGCAGTTGGTAACGACCCTGAAGTAGTCAAAGCTGTTAAGGCTTGTATCGAGAAGGATCCAGCCAAGAATGCCGCAGATTCATACGTAGAGATCTATAAGAGACTTCGTGATGGCGACCTAGCCACAGCTGACAACGCACGTGAATTCATCACTGTGCTTCTTTCTGATGAGCGCTACGACCTGTCTCCAGTTGGTCGCTTCCGTTTCAATAATCGCTTTGACAAGAGTATGGACAAGGAAGAGATGGAGCGCCGTACAGTATCCGCCGAAGATTTCATCACAATACTGAAGAACATCGTTGAGCTCAATAACACTCCACATGCAAAGTCAGACGATATCGACCACCTTGGTCAGCGTCGTGTCCGCTATGTCGGAGAGATGCTCCAGCAGAAAGTCCGCATGGGTATGTCACAGATCAAGCGCAATATCCAGGACCGTATGTCGACTATCGATGTCGGTACAACTCTACCTATCCAGATCGTGAACCAGCGCCCACTTCAGGCTCGTATCAAGGAATTCTTCACTGCGAACCAGCTTTCACAGTTCATGAACCAGGAGAACGTTATGGCCGAAGTCGAGCACCTACGTACTCTCTCAGCACTTGGTCCAGGAGGACTTACTCGTGAGCGTGCAGGACTTGAAGTTCGTGACGTGCATACATCGCACTACGGTCGTGTGTGTCCTATCCACACTCCTGAAGGTCCAAACATCGGTCTGATCCTTCACCTATCTACTTATGCCAAGATCAATGAATTCGGCATAATCGAGACTCCATACATCAAAGTTAAGAGTGGCAAGATCACCAAAGAAGTCGTCTACTTGAACGCACTTGAAGAAGAGAAGTTCAACATCGCTCACGCTGGTATCGACTATGATAAGGACGGTAATATCGTTGAAGACAAGGTTGAAGCTCGTATCAAGACCAAGCCAGGTATCGTATCAAAGATGGAGATCGACTATATCGACGTTGCCACAAACCAAGCTTTCTCTGTGGCAACTAGTATGATCCCATTCCTTGAGCACGATGACGCACACAGAACACTCATGGGAAGTAACATGCAGAAGCAGGCTTTACCATGTGTATTGCCTGAAGCACCGCTCGTGGCTACTGGTATGGAAGAGTATGCATCACGTGACTCAGGTCGCCTAATCGTTGCTGAAGTAGCTGGAACTGTGTCTTATGTAGATGCTAAGAAGGTAATGATCAAAGATGAGAAGGGTAAAGAACACACATATCCGCTCATCATATTCTCTCGTACAAACAACTTCTCTATGTTCCACCAGCGACCAAGTGTGTCAGTTGGTGACAAAGTGAAGAAGGGCGAGGTTCTAGCTGATGCCAGTACCACAGACCGCGGACAGATAGCTCTCGGACAGAACGTCCTCACTGCGTTCATGTCTTGGGGTGGAGCGAACTACGAAGATGCGATCATCCTTTCAGAGCGTCTAGTCAAGCAGAGTAAGTTCACAAGTATTTATATAACAGAGTTCGTATGTAATGTACGCGACACCAAGCTTGGTCCTGAGATCACTACTCGCGATATACCAAACGTAGGTGAGAACAAGCTTAAAGATCTCGACGAAGACGGTATCATAGTCGTCGGAGCTGAAGTTCGTGAGAACGATATCCTCATAGGTAAGATTACTCCAAAAGGCGAGACAGAGCTCACTCCAGAAGAGCGCCTCCTTCGATCAATATTTAACGAGAAGGCTCGCGATGTGAAGGACACATCACTTCGCCTCGAGCACGGCAAGCGTGGACGCGTAGTCGGTGTGAAGATATTCTCACGTGATCAAGGTCACACTCTAGAGTCTGGTATCATCAAGAGAATCGTTGTTGAGATCGCACAGATCAGAAACATATCAGTTGGAGACAAGCTCGCTGGTCGCCACGGTAACAAGGGTGTCATCTCAATCATACTTCCAGAAGAAGAGATGCCATTCATGGCTGACGGTACTCCGGTTGATGTCATATTGACACCGCTTGGAGTTCCATCTCGTATGAACCTCGGACAGATCCTAGAAATGCACTTGGGTTATGCTGCGAACACTCTCGGCTACCAAGCTATCGTGCCTTCATTCCTATCACCATCAGTTACTGAGATCAAGGCAGAGCTCGTAAAGGCTGGCATGCCAGATAACGGTAAGGTCACACTATACGACGGCCGTACAGGTAATGCTTTCGAACAAGACATCGCTATTGGATACATGTACATGCTCAAACTGCATCACATGGTGGAAGACAAACTGCACATGCGTTCTATCGGTCCTTACTCACTGATTACTCAACAGCCACTCGGAGGTAAAGCTCAAGGCGGAGGACAGAGATTCGGAGAAATGGAGGTCTGGTCACTCGAAGGTCACGGTGCTGCTTATACACTTCGTGAAATGCTTACAATAAAGTCAGATGATATCATGGGTCGATCTGCAACTTTCGATTCTATTATCAAGGGTCAGCCAATCGGAGATCCAAATACTCCAGCATCATTCAACGTGCTTCTGAACTACCTACGCGGACTCGCACTTGATGTTGAGCTTAAGAGATCGGATAAATAATTAACTAATCATAAATATCTATGAAAACAATTGATACAACAAATTTCGATTCGATCACACTCTCGCTCGCATCTCCTGAGCGCATCATGGAATGGTCTTATGGTGAAGTTACCAAGCCAGAGACTATCAACTACCGTACAGGTCGCTCAGAGCGCAACGGACTATTCGACGAGCGCATCTTCGGTCCAGAGAAGGACTATGAATGTTACTGTGGTAAATACCGCCGAATCCGTTACAAGGACATAGTCTGTGAGAAGTGTGGCGTTGAAGTCACTCGCTCTATCGTTCGTCGTGATCGTATGGGCCACATTGAGCTCGCTTCACCTGTGTCTCACATCTGGTTCCTACGTGGTGTACCATCACGCATGTCTATACTTCTGAATATCCCAGTCAGTGACTTAGAGAAGGTTATATACTTTGCTGGATACATCATCATCAATGTAAACAAAGAAGAGAAGGAGAACTTGATCAAGAACCTCGAAGGAGAGTTCAAGAGCAAGGTGAAAGCTGCAAACGATGAAGAGTCTAAAGAGAAGCTTAAGGAACTACTTTCTAATACCAAGCGCGAGATCAATGATATCGTGGTAGGTAAAGTTCTCAATGAGATCGCTTACCATCACTACTCTATCAAGTATGGTAGCTGTTTCGAGGCGAACATCGGTGCTGAGGCCATCTACACACTCTTCAAGAACCTAGACCTTCACAAGTTGAAGGAGGAGACAGCTCTAATGCTTCCAAAGGCAAACAGTATCGATAAAGAGAAGCTCGACAAGCGTATGTCACTCATCCGTTCAATGCTGTCATCTGATCTACGTCCTGAGTGGATGTTCCTCACTGTGATTCCAGTTATCCCTCCAGCACTTCGCCCGATGGTTGCCCTTGATGGTGGACGTCATGCTACAAGTGATCTGAACGATCTATATCGTCGTGTGATCAACCGTAACAACCGTCTAAAGAAGTTGAAGGAGATCGGTGCTCCAGATGTCATCCTTCGTAACGAGAAGCGTATCCTTCAGGAAGCATGTGATGCTCTGATCGATAACTCTATCGCCAAGCAGAATGATTCTCAAGCAGTATCTGCTTCACAGAAGCGGGCACTCAAGTCTCTCTCTGATAACTTGAAGTCTAAGCAGGGACTCTTCCGTCAGAACTTGCTCGGTAAGCGTGTGGACTACTCTGGACGTTCCGTCATCGTTGTCGGTCCGAACTTGAAGCTCAACCAGTGTGGACTTCCAAAGCACATGGCACTCGAGCTCTTCCGTCCTTTCGTTATTTCAAAAATTCTGGAGACTGAGCTTGCCTACAATATCCGTGGAGCAAACAGACTTATCGAAGAAGGAGTGCCTGAAGTCTGGGCAATCCTCGAAGAGGTGATCCGAGGCAAGTACGTACTTCTAAACCGTGCTCCTACTCTTCACCGTCTAGGTATACAGGCTTTCAACCCGATACTGATCGAAGGTAATGCTATCCAAGTCCACCCACTCGTATGTACTGGATTCAATGCTGACTTCGACGGAGACCAGATGGCTGTCTACGTACCACTAGGAGCTATGGCGCAGAAAGAGTCTGCTGACTACATGGCTTCAAACAAGAACTTGCTCAAGCCTCAGGATGGTGCTCCGATCGTAATGCCAAAAATGGACATGGTCCTCGGTTGTTACTGGATGACCAAGTCTATGGAAGGTGAAAAGGGTGAAGGTATGGCATTCTCAAGTCCAAACCAGGCAATCACTGCCTTTGACCTTGGTGCTATTACTTTCCGTGCAAAGATTAAAGTTCTAGGAGGTGAGAAGAAGCGCTACGACCGTTTTGAAGGTAAGCCTTTCGAGACTACAGTTGGACGCCTATTCTTCAACAGTATCCTGCCTGAAGATTTCCCATACCTAAATGAAGAGATCACTATCAAGCGTATGTCACTACTCGTAGACGAGCTCATCATGCACTACGGTATCGATGCTACCCCAAAAGTTCTCGACAAGATCAAAGACTTCGGATTCCTATATGCTACTTACTCTGGAGTCACTTGGGGTATCGACAACGTTCGTGTACCAGAAGGTAAGGGTGCGATCGTAGCCAAAGCTCGTAAAGAAGAAGAAGTCATCCGTGGACAATTTGCTGAAGGACTTCTCTCTGATGTAGAGCAGAATCAGAAAGTTATCGAGATCTGGGAATATGCTAAGAAGGAGATAGAGAAGATCATCCCAGAGACACTAGATGTCCGTGGATCAACATATGACCTCATCACTTCTGGTGCCCGAGGTAACATGGGATCCCTTGTGCAGATGTGTGGAATGAAAGGCTTGATTGTGAATACTTCCGGTGCGACTCTCGACTTCCCGATAATCCCATCATACATCGAAGGTCTATCACCACTTGAATACTTCATCACTACTCACGGTTCACGTAAGGGTGCAGCTGATACGGCGCTCAACACTGCCAAGGCTGGTTACCTTACACGTCGTCTAGTTGATGTGGCTCAGGATGTCGTAGTTACAGAAGACGATTGTGGTACAAAGGGTGGCAAGAAGATTACATCCGCTCATGGATCTATCGCCAAGCTCCTACACGGCAGAGTAACTGTCGCTGATATCAAGAATGATGCAGGTGAAGTTATATACAAGAAGGGCACACTCTTGATGAAGGAAGACGCCCGTGCGCTTGAAGCTATGGGTCTCAAGGAGGCTGTCGTTCGCACACCGCTATCTTGTGATACAAATCACGGTATCTGTCGTATGTGTTACGGTCTTGACCTTGGACGCAACTGTCTGATCGAAGTTGGCCAAGCTGTTGGTATCATTGCAGCACAAGCGATCGGTGAGCCAGGTACACAGCTTACACTTCGTACATTCCACGCCGGTGGAGTCGCGACTGTCGACATCACTACTGGTCTTCCCCGTGTTGAAGAAATCTTCGAACGCAGAATTCCAAAGAACCCAGCTCTAATATCCGAGACTGATGGTGAAGTACTAGAAGTCAAAGACAATGGTAAAGAGAAAATAATTAAAGTACTTTCTGATATCGGTGGCGAAAGCAAAGCTGGTGTTAAGAGTCGCGAGATGGAGTACGTTGTCGCTCCACGCCGTATGCCACTAGTCAAGCCCGGAAGTCGTGTGAAGAAGGGAGACCTGCTCACAGATGGATCTGCTGAGATCGCTGAGATCGTGAAGTACGGTGGCAAAGAAATGGCTGAAGACTACATCGTAGATGAGATCAATAAGGTCTATGATCTACAGGGTGCATCGATCTCTCGTAAGCACATCGAGATCATCATTCGCCAGATGTTCTCTCGTAAGCGCATCAAGGATGCAGGAGACACTACTTTCTCACCAGGTGAGATCGTCGAGTCTATCGAGCTTGCAGATGAGAATGCTCGCGTGAAGGAAGTCGAGAATGGCAAGCTTGCAGTAGCTGACACTATAGTGCTTGGTATCACTGAAGTGTCACTTACTACCAAGAGCTGGCTCTCTGCTGCTTCGTTCCAGAACACAAACCGCGTGCTTATCAACAACGCTGTTCGCGGTGGAGTCGATAACCTACGAGGCTTGAAGGAGAATGTCATCATCGGTAACTTGATCCCTGCTGGTACCGGATTCGGTGCTAGACGTGGCAAGTTCAAGGAAGAGGTAGAAGAGAATCAAGAGATGTAATAACGAAAATACCCCATGGTGAAAGCCAAGGGGTATTTTTACCTCAGATTTAGTATACTAAAGGTATGAGCCCAGAGACCAAAACCTGCCAGAACTGCAAGACAAGCTTCACCATAGAGCCGGATGATTTTTCTTTCTATGAGAAGATAAAGGTTCCTCCGCCGACATTCTGCCCTGAGTGTAGACTCATTCGTAGACTTTCTTTCAGGAACGAGAAATCTTTATATCGTAATCAATGCCAGAAGTGTGGCCAATCTGTAATATCTGTATATCCTAAAGATTCATGTATTGTTGTGTATTGTCGACCGTGTTGGTGGGGAGACTCTTGGGACGGAGCTGACTACGGCCGAGATTTTGATGAATCCAAGCCATTTATTACGCAGTTTAAAGAATTACTTTATTCAACGCCACTCCCAAGTCTTTTCGGTATATACACAACTCTAGTTAATTCAGAATATGCAAACATGGTAACAGCTCTCAAGAACTGTTATATGATTACACATAGTGATTTCTCTGAGAACTGTTTGTATGGAAGTGTGATAGATATTTGCAAAGATTCTGTTGATAATCTTATCCTTACAGATAGCGAGCTTTGCTATGAGACAGTAGACTGTCAGAAATGTTACCACGCTATGTATTCAGTGGATTGTGATAATTGTCACGATGTTTACTTTTCGAGGAATTGCATCGGATGTTCAGATTGTTTGGGTTGTGTGAATCTAAAGAATAAAAAGTATTGTATATGGAATGAGCAATACTCGAAAGAGGAGTATAAAGAAAAAATAAAAGAGCTCAAGTTAGATTCGCACACATCGATACAGTCAATCATGAGCCAAGCAAAAGACTTTTGGAACAAATTTCCTCAGAAGTATATGCACGAGAGGCACAATGCAGACGTCTCCGGTGACTATGTTTACAATTCCAAGAACACGCATGATAGTTTTATAGTTTCTGATATGGAGGATTCTCGTTTCTGTGCATATGTCACGCACGGAGTGAAAACTACTAATTGTTATGATTTTACACACTATGGCATTGCTTCAGACTTGATGTATGAGTCATTACAAACAGGTAATCATGCTTCTCGGATACGATTCTGTTGGTATACAGTTTTAAATACGAGCGACATGGAATACTCAGTATCTTCAACTGGCTGCAAGGATTGTTTTGGTTGCGTAGGTTTAAAAAAGAAAGAATATTGTATCCTAAACAAGCAGTATACTAAAGAAGAATATTTTACTCTCAGAGATAAAATAGTAAATCATATGAACAGTATGCCGTACGTAGACAAAAGGGGACTTGTATATAAATACGGTGAATTTTTCCCGTCGGAACTCTCTCCCTTTGGATACAACGCTACTACAGCTCAAGAATTCTTTCCTCTTACTAAAGATGAAATACAGAAAGAGGGATTTAATTGGAAGGAGACAGAAGATAGAAGTTATAGTATAGACATTCTTCCCGATAATCTCGAGGATACCATGGAGAATATTGATGAACAAATATTAAACAAGATTATTGGGTGCGAACATTCTGGCTCATGCAGTGATAATTGTTCGGTAGCATTCAAGCTTACTCCAGAAGAATTCCAATTCTATAAAAAACTTAATATACCTGTGCCACACCTTTGTCCTAATTGCAGGCACTCTACCAGAACTAAATTCCGGAATCCTATGAAACTCTGGCACAGGAAGTGCATGAAGGATGGATGCCAGAACGAGTTCGAGACGTCATATTCTCCAGATCGACCAGAAATAGTATACTGTGAGAAGTGTTACCAGCAGGAAGTAGTCTAAAATACCCTTATTATGCAAGCCCAAAATAAAACCTGCCAGAACTGCAAGACAAGCTTCACCATAGAGCCGGATGATTTATCGTTCTATGAGAAGATCAAGGTGCCACCACCGACGTTTTGTCCGGAATGCAGGTATATTCGTCGACTACTTGATCGTAATGAATATAACTTCTATCGCAGAAAGTGCGACGCAACAGGTGAAAGCATAATATCTATTTATCGGCCCGATGCTCCATTCCCAGTATACAAGCAGGACTATTGGAAGTCAGATGCTTGGGATCCGATGCAGTATGGTCGTGACTTCGATTTCTCTCGCCCATTCTTCGAGCAATATGAAGAGCTGAGAAGATCGGTACCCCATGTAGCACTTGTAAACTCTAATAGTCCGAATAGCGAATACACAAATCAAGCAAATAACAATAAAGACTGCTATATGCTTGTTACGAGTGGATATTGCGAGAAATGCATGTATGGATCATGGGGTGCATATTGTTTCTTTTGTTCTGATTGCTATATGGCGGAAAAGAGTGAGTTCTGCTACGAGTGTATGAATATATATAAGTGTTCAGCGTGCGCATGGATATCTGATTCCTCAGATTGTGTAAATGTTTACTTTAGTAAAGATTGCAGGGGGTGCACAGATTGCTTTGGGTGTGTGGGCCTCCGTAGTAAACAGTACCACTGGTTCAACGAGAATATAGGTAAGGAGGAATACCAAATAAAAATGAAAGAATTTTTTACAGACAGAAAGTCTGTCGAAGAATCTAAAGATAAATTTACTAAATTTAAAATTAATTTCCCCTTAAAGTATTTTCACGGATTACAAGCTCAGAACTCTACTGGAGACTATATAGACCATACAGAGAAAGCTCGATATGTGTTTAACTGTCGTAACAATAAAGATACTGCATATATGCAAGATGCGTGGTATGGAGTAAATGATTGTATGGATTGCACAGAGATCGATAGTGGTGAGCTGTGCTATGAGATTCAGGGTATCGAGAAGCCGACACGGGCTATCGTTGTCCGTAGCTGTCTGGGGACGATAGTTGACTCTTGCTACTGCGACATGTGCTTCGGAGTTAGTAATTGCTTCGGATGTTTCGGTTTAAAAAGGAATCAATATTGCATTCTCAATAAGCAGTATTCAAAAGAAGAATATCTAGTACTGAAAGATAAAATCATAGAGCATATGAGGAAGACGGGGGAGTGGGGCGAGTATTTCCCGGGCAATGTTTCGCCGTTTGCCTATAGCGAATCTATGGCTCAGGACTACTTCCCGCTTACAAAAGAGGAGGCTCTCTCTCGCGGGTATTCTTGGTATGATAAGCCAGAATCCAAATACGAGATAACTCTGAAGCCTGAAGATCTGCCGAAAACTATTCTCGAAACTACAGATGATATTCTAAAACAAACTATTGAATGTAGAACTCAGTCAAATATAGAAAATAAAAAAAGTAATCCTCAATGCACGACGGCGTTTAGAATTACAGAACTTGAGCTCACTCTTTACAAGAAGCTTGGTATACCTGTGCCCGAGTGCTGCTTCCCTTGTCGTCGTACCGATCGCTTCAAACTGCGCAATCCTCGTAAGCTGTGGACCAGACAGTGCATGTGCGACAAAAAGCATGCCAATCATGAAGGGAAGTGCGAGGTGCAATTTGAGACTTCGTATTCTCCGGACAAACCAGATATAATATATTGTGAAAAATGCTACCAGCAGGAGGTGGTGTAAAATACTTTAGTTAAGTAAAGTAGATTAAAAAACATGGAATACACAAGTGAAACGAGAATATGTCAGAATTGTAAAAAGGACTTCGTTATCGAGCCGGATGATTTTTCATTCTATGAGAAGATCGGCGTTCCTGCACCGACTTTCTGTCATCTTTGCAGAGCGCAGAGGAGGTTTGCCTATAGGAATGAAAGGAAACTTTTCCGTACCAAAGATGCTTTTACTGGGCAGGACATCTTTTCTCTTTATCCGCCAGAAGCAGGGCGGAAGATGCTCTCAGCTGCCGAGTGGCATGGGGATAGTTGGGATGCAGGGGAGTATGCTCGAGAGTATGATTTCTCTCGCAACTTCTTCGAACAGCTGTTTGAGCTTGATACCGATGTGCCGGCGCTGAACTTGAATGTGTCGAATATGGTGCGCAGTGAATACTGTGCCAATGCTACAGAGCTGAAAGATTGCTACCTAGTCTTCGCTTCTCAGATAAGTGAGAACTGCATGTATTGTACAGTCACTGACCAGTCTCGTGATTGCATTGATGATTCTCATACGAACCAATCAGAGAGATGTTACGAATGTTTCTGGGTCCTTAATTGCTATAGGTGTAAATTTACCATCATGTCAGTAGAATCTGGCGATTTATGGTTCTGCAGAGATTGTCTCGGGTGCAATGATTGTTTTGGGTGTACAAACTTGCGTAAATCTTCTTACTGCATATTCAATAAGCAATATACAAAGGAGGATTATTTTAATGAATTAAAAAAGATGAATTTAGGTACTCATGTGGGTATTGAATCTGCTCGTATACAGGCTCGTGATTTTTGGCATAAACAGATATGCAAAAATCACCAAGGTGTTAAAAATGTGAATTCAAATGGTTCGTATATTACAAATTCTAAGAACGTGAACGATAGCTTCTTGATAAGAGAGGGGGAGGATTTGAAATACTGCCAAGATTTACAGGTGCCTAGTACAAAAGATAGTATGGATGTATCGATGTGGGGTGACAAGACAGAGCTCTGCTACGAGACGAGTGGCTCGGGCTCAAATGCTTATAATGTGAAGTTCGCTTGGGATTGTTGGCCCAATGTACGAGATTGTGAATACTCTATGCATCTACGATCATGCTCTGATTGCTTTGGCTGTGTGGGGCTGAAGAAGAAGCAATATTGCATCTTCAACAAGCAGTATACAAAAGAAGAATATTTTATCCTGAAAGAAAAGATAATCAGGCAGATGAATGACATGCCTTTTGTGGACAAGGCAGGTAGGGTATACAAGTATGGAGAATTCTTCCCTATACAATTCTCCCCTTATGGTTACAATAATACTCTCGTCGCAGACTATTTCCCCATAACAGAATCTGAAGCGGAAAATCAGGGTTACCCATGGGTGGAACTTAAGCGTGGTGAATACGAGATCACCAAGAAGGCAGGAGATCTGCCAGACTCGATCAACGATGTGTCTGACGATATTCTAAAAGAAGTTATCGAGTGTGAAAAATGCGGCAAAGCTTATCGCATCATGGAGGCCGAGCTCAGCTTTCTGAAGAGAGAGAATCTTCCGCTCCCGACTCTGTGTGTGCCATGCAGGCATGATAGGAGAATCAGCGATAGGCTCAAGATAGAACTATATGGCAGGATCTGTATGTGCGCTGGTGCAAATGACGACAAGAATTTGTATAAGAATACCGTATCTCATGTCCATGGGGATTCTCATTGCAAAGAAGTGATAAAGACAGGATATGCACCCAGCCAGTCTGATATAGTATATTGTGAGAAGTGCTACCAACAAGAAGTAGTCTAAAATACCCTTATTATGCAAGCTCAAAATAAAATCTGCCAGAATTGTAAAAAGGATTTCACAATCGAACCGGATGACTTTTCATTCTACGAGAAGATTGGCGTTCCTGCACCGACATTTTGTTGGCGCTGTCGAGCAATAAGAAGAATGGCTTTTCGTAATCCTCGCCATTTATATATTCGAAATTGCGCTGCTACTGGAGTGAAGATATTTACTCCTATAGCTCCAGAAAATCCAATGCCAGTGTATGACAATAATTATTGGAATAGTGACAAATGGGATCCATTGGAATACGGTGTGGACTATGATTTCTCGAAACCATTTCTTGATCAATTTCATAATCTTTTTCAAAGAGTGCCATTTGGGATAATGTGGTCCATGGAAATGGTTAACTGTGATTACTGCGTATCAGCTTTTTCAAAGAATTGCTATCTATGTTTAGACTCTGGATACATTGAAGATAGCGCCTATAATTTTACACTTCTATATAGCAAGCAATGCTTTGATTGCTTAAATGTTAAGGACTGTGAACTTTGTTTTTATTGTATAAATACAAATCAGTCTTATAAAACTTTTTTCTCTAGAAACTGCACTTCTTGTATTGAGGTCTGGTTTAGTCAGGACTGCGTTGGCTGCAATAATTGTTTTGGTTGCAGCGGTCTACGCAAGAAGAGTTATTGTATCTTTAATGAGCAGTATGATAAGGAGTCATACAAGAAAAAACTAGAAGAATTGAACCTTAGTTCATGGTCAGGTTTGGTCAAAGCCAGAAAATTAGCTGAGGATTTTTGGCGTAAGTCTCCGGTGAAATTTCAGCATGGCTTTCAGGTTACGGATAGCTCTGGGGATTATCTATACTCGGGGACTCAGCTCTCGAATTGTTTCTTTGTTGGCAATGCTCAAAATATGAGGAATTGTCAGAGTGTTATATACCCTCCCAACAAGGATGGCATTGATGTGACTTCAAGTGAGGGGACTGAGCTTGCTTACGAGACCATATCATGTGGAAATGGAGCGGTTCGGACTGTATCTGCTCACGAATGCGCTTCTGTCAGTGACTGTTATTATTCTGTAAATTGCCGGCAGGTTAATAATGTCTTTGGATGCGTTGCTTTAAAAAGTAAAAATTATTGCATTTTAAATAAACAATATACCAAGGAAGAGTATCTTGAACTACTTCCTAAGATAAAAAAGCACATGGAAGAGATGCCGTATATTGATCAGCAAGGTAAGGTGTATAGATACGGAGAATTTTTCCCAACAGAGATGAGTTATTGTGGATACAACCAGTCTCAAGCTTTTAAGTATTTTCCTATGACTGAAGATGAGGCGAGAAGTAGGGGCTATCGCTGGGCCCCACCGAAGGAAAGAAATTATTCTATTACAATGAAGTCAATAGACCTGGAAGATTCCATAAATAGTATTGATGATTCAATATTAGATCAAATAATTCAGTGTGAACACAAGGAAAATAATCAGCATTCTTTTGGTTGCGATGTTGAGTGTGCCGGAGCCTTTCGCGTGACTCAGCAAGAAATCAATTTTTATAAATTGAACCATCTGCCCCTGCCTAGGTTGTGCTTCAATTGTAGGCATATTGATAGGATTCAGTGGAGGAATCCTCCAGCACTGTATCCTCGTCAATGCATGTGCGACAAGAAGCACGCAAACCACGAAGGGAAGTGCGAGGAGCAGTTCGAAACGAGCTATGCGCCCGATGGGTTCGAGATAGTGTATTGCGAGAAGTGTTACCAGCAGGAGGTAATTTAGCTCCCCTCCTTGTGGAGGAGGGGGTTGGGGGTGGTGTATCCAAAGAGCTCCCATCACCTCGCCCTTCGGGCACTCCTCCTCAGGCAGGAGGAGAAGAAATGCTATAATATACAGATTATGCAGCCAAAAGACCTTATAAAAGACAAATTGAGCATTGTGGACGTCATTTCATCGTACCTGCCTGTTATCCCCGCTGGCAAGAATTATAAGGCCAGATGCCCATTTCACAACGAGAAGACGCCCTCATTCTTCATATCGCCTGACCGGGGGACGTACTACTGCTTCGGCTGTTCTGAGAAGGGTACCATATTCGCCTTCGTGGAGAAGTTCGAGGGTACGGATTTCTTGGGGGCGCTTAAGCTACTTGCCGAGCGCGCAGGTGTGCCGCTGACTTTCAATCGCAACAGCGCGCAATCTAAAGATGAGAAGGAGCGATGGTTTGCGATCATGGAGGACGCAACTGCATTCTTTGAGAGTAACTTAGGTAGCAATGCTGAAGCTCGTGCGTATCTGACTTCTCGTGGACTGTCACCAAGCACAATACAATCATTTAGAATTGGCTATGCGAAAGATGAGTGGAGATCAGTATCGGACCATCTTGCCCAAAAAGGATATAGTAAAGAAGACATAGAGAAAGTTGGATTAAGTAAGAGATCCGAGAAAGGCTACTACGATCGCTTTCGTTCTCGCATCATGTTTCCGATACAGGACTCCAGCGGACGTGTGATTGCATTCTCTGGAAGAATTTTTAACAAGCCGGATAGTGAGGAAGGGAAGTATATCAACAGTCCTGATAGTCCTCTCTACAACAAGTCCAATGTGTTGTTCGGTATCGATAAGGCCAAGGGCGCCATTCGCACTCGCGGATACAGCATAGTTGTCGAAGGACAGATGGATCTGATCATGTCTCACCAAGCCGGATTCACAAACACTGTCGCAGTCTCGGGAACTGCGCTCTCGGATAGCTTGACTGAAAATGAAGCGAAGATTAATAACTTAGGATTGATAAGGAGGCTGAGTACCAATGTTATCTTTGCCTATGATGGTGATGATGCTGGTATACGAGCTGCCGGCCGCTCTGCACGGATAGCGCTGTCGCTGGATATGCAAGTAAAAGTCGCAATTTTACCCGAAGGGCAGGATCCAGCCGATATCATACTTGGCAGTCCTGATGTATGGAAGGAGATAATAAAGCAGTCGACCAATATCGTAAGTTTCCACATCGAAAGAATTTGTAAGACGACA
>JBAXNK010000002.1:0-20540 GCA_037133845.1 bacterium | reverse complement strand
TATCAGGAATATTAGCAGAGAGGAATCCCTGGACTTCTGCATCCTTCGCATCGCTATCGAGAAGCTTGTTGAATTCCTCAAGCTTGTCTTCAGGTAGGTTGTCGATAATAACCGCATTGATGCGGTCTTCCACCTGACTCATGATGTCAGACTTGATCTGATCCATAACCTCAGAGCCCAAATCTTCTGGGAACTTCTTCTCCTCCACTAGACGATCGACATAAGTTTGTAGATCTGCACCACCAGCGAGCCCCTTTGTCTTTGCTTTCATAAAAATAGTTTTATATGTTAATTATATATAACAGAACTATTATATCACACATTGTTTTGTCCGTCCTCTTGGATTCGAACCAAGGACCCCAGAGGTATAAGCTCTGTGCTCTAACCAACTGAGCTAAGGACGGATATGGTTATATTCTTGTTTTTAAGTAAGCCCTGCCAAAACCTGTTTTCAACTGCTTTTCTCTTTTGATAGCTTGTTCCTTATTTAAACAAGCTTCATAATACACTATTTTAAAAGGAATTCTGTCTTTTGTTGCATTAACTAAGCCTTTATTATGGTCAGAAAACCTCCTCTTTAAATTCTCCGAAAAACCCACATATAGTTTACCATCTTTTAAACTTTTTAAAACATAGGTATAAAACATATGTTAAACCAACTGAGCCCTGCCCGCAATGCTACGCATAGCGTTGCAGGCGGGTAAGGACGGATATGGTTATACTTCGTTACTATATATCAGAAAAGAGGCTTCTGCAACAGGCTAAACTACGCCTTGGCCTTATCCCCCTTTGTTTTAGGGATTATACCGTTGGCGATTATAAGGGTGTTGTACTCATCTTGTTCTAGAGTCTCTACCTCTATGAGCTTCAGAGCGATAGCATCCAGTGCCTTCTTGTGGTCGGTAAGTGTCTGTTTAGCAGTAGCTAGAGCATTATTCATGATCTTGGATACTTCACCATCTATAAGCGCGCTTACGCGTTCTGAATACTCTTCACCGTTGACCCCAGTCCCGAACATTGTCCTACCACCATCACTCTCGAGGGCTATAGGGCCAATCTCATCAGACATGCCCCAGCGAGTGACCATAGCGCGCGCCATAGAAGTCGCCACCTGCAAGTCATTCGAAGGCCCAGTAGTAATATCACCAAATATCATCTGCTCGGCGGCGTATCCACCGAGGGCCATAGCAATATCATCGAGGAATTCCTTCTTGCTCTGGAGCCTGCGCTCTTCAAGTGGAAGCTTGAGTGTATATCCACCTGCACTTCCACGAGAAACTATTGAGACCTTGTGCACGGGATCGGCATACGGCAGTACTGACGCCACGAGTGCGTGACCTGCTTCGTGATAGGCAGTGATCTTCTTCTCCTGGTCAGACAGCAAGTGACTCTTACGCTCTGGGCCCATCATCACCTTCTCTATAGAGCGGATCAGATCAAACTGAGCGACAGATTTACGATCTTCACGTGCGGCGAGTATCGCGCCTTCGTTCATCAGAGAGTACAAGTCGGCGCCCGAGAACCCTGGAGTGCGCTCAGCAACTACCTTCAGATTCACATCTTCGGCGAAAGGCTTCTTCTTCGAATGTATAGCAAGTATCGCTTCGCGATCAGCACGGTCAGGCAGATCGAGCTTGACCCTACGGTCAAATCGCCCTGGACGCATAAGGGCTGGATCGAGGACATCGGAGCGATTCGTGGCCGCCATGACTATCACCTTCTCAGTCGGTTCGAAGCCATCCATCTCGACTAGTATCTGGTTCAGTGTCTGCTCACGCTCATCGTTACCACCACCGACTCCTGTACCACGTACACGACCGACAGCATCGATCTCGTCGATGAATATGATAGCAGGTGAAGACCTCTTGGCCATCTTGAATAGATCACGCACGCGCGAAGCACCAACTCCGACGAACATCTCGACGAACTCACTACCAGATAAGTGGAAGAATGGTACCCCTGCCTCCCCTGCTACAGCTCGAGCAAGCAAGGTTTTCCCAGTACCTGGCGCGCCTGTGAGGATCACACCCTTGGGAATACGAGCACCTATATCTAGGAACTTCTTGGGGTTGCGGAGGAAGTCGACTATCTCGCCGAGCTCCTGCTTGGCTTCTTTGACTCCGGCGATGTCTGCAAATGTGACGCGAGAGTTCTTGTCAGATGGGTCAGTGATGCGAGCCTTGGACTGCCCGAAGGTAAATGCTTGCATACCCTGACCCTTGGCTTGGCGAGTAAGCATCCAAACGAAAAAGATGACGATGAAGAGGGGTATGAATATAGGAAGGAGGTTTAGTAGCCAGTAAGAAAGGCCTGACTCGTTCTTGATCTCGATAGGTGTGAGCGCAAGCTTCTCAGAAGTGACTCCGTAGTTCTTCAGAGTCTCAGAAAGTGAGCTCTCGACTTCCTTCTTGGCGAGGCCTTTGGTACCGTCTTTGAAGGACACGTTCACATCGGCGCCAGCAACCTCGATCTTGGTTATCGTGCCATCAGTCACACTCTTGGCCACATCAGATATGGCAAGGGGCTTCACAGTATCTGTCGGTGGCTGGGCGATAAATGAATACAGCATAACAATCGCCACGAATATCCCGAGGGCGATCAGAAGCTGGTTGAAAATGCTTGGTTTATTGGACTTTTTCTTGTTTTTCTTGATCTCCATGACAGGAGCATTATACACGAAAAAGCATTAAATAAAAATTGGGTCCTAATTTCAAAGTAAACTCATGTTATAATGATAAACATATGAAAATAACAAAAAATATACCCCTACTGGTAGGGATTGCGTTGCCTATTATCTTTATATTAATAATCTCGACAGTAGTGTTCACTCCGTCACTATTCATCAAGCCACAGTACAACTTCCTATATACAAGTGATAATTCATATGACTATTACAATTGATACTCAAACACATACGAAGTAAAAGACGGCCACATAGCCCTAACACCTGTACCGCCGATAAATGGATATACATATAAAACAGGCAATCCCCCGCTATACCTATATGATGTAAAGAGTAACACCTCTCGTAAAGTAGAGTTCAACGAAGTATCAAACTTAGGAATAGATGCAGGACCATCTTCTCCAGACGGATATTCAGTAACATATAAATATAGTAACGATGGCATATTTGGAATATTTGGCGGATCAAATAGTAGCCAGAATGGTTACGTCATATCTAAAGGCAACGGAGCAAAAAGACTAGAGGGACTTACATCTAGTGGTTATAGTTATTACAACTCAGGTAACTTCCAGCTCCTCGGCTGGGTCAAATAATATATGGACAAACAACAAATACTAGCTCTCATAGAATGGCAACTCGCTACCGGCAAGATATCTAAGGATGATCTGAGGCTGATACTCAATGACACAGTGGCTCAAGCTCCTGTGACTACGCCCACACAGAACACGAGCATGCCAATACCACCAAAAGAAGAACACTCTAAGAACTTAGTCGGTACATTCTACGCGATAGGAGCGATCATAGCACTGGTCGGAGTAGGTATACTTGTGGGACAGAACTGGGTTGAAATCGGAGTCGCAGGTCGCATACTAGTCACCCTTGGAATATCACTTGTAACTTACATATCTGCACTACTTCTCAAGAAACCTGAACAGAGATCTATATCACAAGTTATGTTCGTCATGTCAGCGGCACTTGCTCCGCTTGGAGTATCTACCCTACTCGGTGAAGCCAACATAAACTTCGTCTGGCCATACACGCTCTACACAGCACTCATGCTATGCATCATATTCCTATATGCACTCTGGGTGACCAAGAAGAACTTACTTATCCTCATCGCTATTGGCTTCGGATCCTGGGCCTACTATATAGTGCTCATGAATGCAATATCATTTGAATATAGTTCCGATCTACTCAAATGGGCATTCATGCTTCTAGGCTTCTCTTATATAGCCATAGCCTATGGATACAAATCGGTATCTGGGAATATTGCTGATCAGACCGAGATTAATGAAAGAGCAGCTGTAGCCAATGTACTCGTTGGATTCGGAGCACTCGCAATACTAGGTACAGGTATCTTCATAGGTGGGATATTTGACCTGTTCTATATAGGGATAATATTCGCTGCTTTCTATGGCAGTGTCTACATGAAGAGCCGTATGATGCTCACGCTCGGAGCTCTGTTCCTGATGGCTCACATCATCAAGCTCACATCGAAATACTTCGTCGACTCTATCGGCTGGCCAGTGGCACTGATCGTAGTCGGATTCCTCATTATCGGAGTCGGGTATGGCACACTGAGCTTGAACAAGAAATACATAGCTGGGAAATAAATTACTCAAACAAAAAACTCCCCTTTATGGGGAGTTTTTTGTAATGTGTGGAGATGCTGGAAGTTGAATCCAGATGTAAAGAATGCTCATAACTCCTTCTACGTGTGTATCATGTTCATTGGTTTTAAATACTCATGCTATAGAACAGGCAAAATACAAGAATACCGAGTTCTAAATTGTCTGGAAAGATACCGAACATTTATCGATCCGTAACCCGATACATGATGCCTCTCGTATATATCGGATGTCTATATGAGCGACACTACCTGGCGCTTAAATTAAGCGAAAGATAGAGCTAAATTACCAAATGCAAAAGCATATGGAGACTTAACCTTAGCGACTTTGTTTGCACTTAGTCTTTTCAGAAAGTTTAACGAGATTTCTGAAGACTCGACACGCGGGAGGTATGACGACGCTCCTTATCGAGGCCCGTCATCCCCATATTTACTTGTTAACGATCTTTGTACTCACGACTCATCTCACGGTCAACATCCCTCTTCTTGATAGTCTCGCGCTTATTGAACTCCTTCTTCCCACGAGCAATACCGATAGAGAGCTTGACCTTCACCCCCTTATTATACAACGAAAGTGGTATAATAGTCAATCCATTCTTTTGGTCAGCATTTGCAAGCTCTTTTATCTCTTTCTTGTTCAAAAGGAGCTTCCGTGTGCGAAGCGGATCGTAATCATCCTTGGTGTTACCTACTTGGTACGGCGGTATCTGCATGCCCACTATGAAGACTTCCCCGCCACGAACTATGACGAATGAGCCTGCTAGTATCGCACGGCCAAGCTTTATAGACTTGACCTCCAAGCCCAAAAGCTCGATACCCGCTTCAAATTTGTCGAGTACTTCATAATCAAAGTGTGCTTTTTTGTTGTCTGTGAATGTTGTCATACTATAATTATTCTTGTATTTTAGCACATATATTCACCTACTTTGGTGCGAACAATATTTAAAGCCAGAGTCCCAGTGCCAAGTACGCCACCTAGATCGTGAGCCATCTGTCGCACATAGAATCCCCCGCTGCAAGAGATGCGTAGTTTTACTACATCATATTCCTCTTCTTTTTTGTCTTCTAGTGTTTTCTCCCACAGGATTACTATATCCTCCTGTCTGAAGTCACCTTTTACTTTACTGATATCATCCTTTATTCTATTGAGTAGCTGCTCTCCTGAGATCTTGCTCACACCCAAGACACCAATACTCTCAACAGATACCTCGTGACTAGGCATCTCTATCTCTCCTAGCCTTCCCTCACGAGCCCATTGATACAAAGGCTTACCGGCGACCGTACGCGAAGAATACGGTGGGTATTTTTGAATGAACTTGCCAGTGAAATTTTCTAGCACTAGAGCAAGGTTAGATTTTAAATCTCCTCCTTGTGGAGGAGGAGTGGCCGAAGGCCGAGGTGGTGTATTATTTTCTTGACCACCACCCCCTACCCCCTCCTCGATAAGGAGGGGAGGAAATTCAACCTTACCCATCACATCGTAAGTATCCGTCTCAAATCCAAACAAAACTTCTACTTCATACTCTTTAGAGAGCGCGGTATATTCTTCCTTTTTCTTACATTCTTCACCAGTAAGTACGAGTAGTACCCCGCAGGCTAAGGGATCGAGTCGTCCGGCATAGGTCATGGGAATACCCGCCCAATATGAGTGCTCATTTTGAAGCACTTCTATGCATTCAAGTGGGGTTTGGCCCTTATTTTTATGTATCACTATGACCTTCGGAGGCATATTGCCATATTAGCACAAACATGCTATTATCCCCCTTAGGTGTACTTATGTGGTAGGCACATGATGCTCGCCACTAGTAATCTATTATTTATCGGTTCAACGCATTGAAAGAAAGAATAAACAATCAAATAAGAGCCGACGAGATGCGTGTCATCTCAAGCACTGGTGAGAACTTGGGTGTTTTAAGTTTTAAAGATGCCCTAGCGCTTGCACAGAGTGAAGGTTTGGACCTGATTGAGATCTCTCCCAATACGAACCCATCGATAGCCAAGATAGCAGATTACGGCAAATATAAATACGAACAGAACAAGAAGCAGAAGAAGTCCAAGGCCGGATCAAAGCGAACTGAGACAAAAGCAGTCCAGATCAAGATAGGCACTGGTGACAACGATCTAGCACTGAAGGCTAAAAAGGCCTCAGAATGGCTCGCTGAAGGTCACCGTATCCGCGTTGAACTCTTCCTCTCTGGACGTTCCAAGTATATGCCAGATCCATTCTTGAAAGAGCGCCTTGACCGAGTACTACACTTGATCACAGTCGACTACAAGATAGCTGAGGAGTACAAGAAAGGTCCTAAGGGTCCAACCATTACAATAGAAAAGAAATAATATATGAGTATCAAAACAAACAAATCACTAACCAAGAGACTGAAGATCACCAAGAACGGCAAGATCCTCTCACGTGCACCAGGCTTCAACCACTTCAACGCCAAGCAGTCTCGCACCAAGCAGCTCGCAGGCAAGAAGATGAACAACTTTGCTATGTCAAACAAGAACAAGAGGACATACCTAGCAAACGCAAGTATATAAATAATTAATTAAGTAACATATATGACAAGAGTAAAAAGAGGAGTTATCAAGAACAAGAGACGCAAGAATATCCTAAGTCAGACCAAGGGTTACCGCTTTGGTCGCAGTACCAAGGAGGCCGCAGCCAAGGATGCTATCATGCACGCTGGAGCTTACAGCTTCGCCCACAGACGCGACAAGAAGGCAGATGCTCGCTCACTATGGACACTACGCATCAATGCAGCAGTTCGCCAACTCGGCATATCATACAGTCGATTCATCGATGGTATGAAGAAGAAGAATATCGAGCTTGACCGCAAGATACTCTCAGACCTTGCCATGAACAACCCTGAAGTCTTCGCTCGAGTAGTAAAGAGCCTATAATCAATCAATAAAAATCTCTAGGACTGTCCTAGAGATTTTTATTGTGCGGGGGCAGGATCTGGGGTCGGAGATGTCACTTCCCCTCCTTGTGGAGGAGGGGTGCCTGCGTCTACAGACGGAGGCGGGGTGGTGATCGGGGGAGTATCAACAACTGGAGGTACAGGATCCGGTGCAGGTGTCGGCGCGGGCGCAGAGGAAGCTTGGGCATTGAGCAAGCTTCGAAGCTGATCCTTATTCACACACACCTCATCAATACTATCCCCTATACACAGTGACTGTGTCTCTACTTTCTTAGTCACGATACTATCCAATATTGCCACCCCTCTCTCCCCTATAGCACGGAGGAAGTCAGACACTCGTTGTGCGAATGATGGATCAGAGAACTTCGGGACTGAAGCAAGAGTCAAATTCATGTCTTTGATCGCTTGAACTGTATACGGTATCAGTCCTATGTAGTTCAATGACTTCAGGTGTGTAGTAGCATCTGTGAATACTAGGTCTGGGAACACTTGTTCTACCTCTTGGGCTATGAAGCCTGTGTGTTTAGATGTAGTGTCAGATTCAGAGTTCCAGTTGTATTGTACTGGGGAGAGAGTGATGAGCTTATCTAGAGTATTACTTGTATTAGGAAGAGGAGGGAGAGATTGAAGGGTGAATGCTTTGTTATCTACTATGCTTGTGATGTTCTTCTTGAGGGTGATGTCGGAGGAGCAATCTAGTCCTGCTGTGGTAGGGTTAATGTCACATGTGCCGTCTTGATTGACGAAGCGGGAGACGATACCAGCTGGGGTGGAGTTGGAGCCGACTTCGAGGGTGTAGGATGGGGAGGGTGTTCCAATTCCTAGACTGCCTTGCATGTAGAGGTCGTGATCGAGGGTGAGAAGATTGGACGAATCTAGTTGTAGGCTTGCATTACCACCATCACTTTGCAATAAATATCCTGCTGTACCCGTGCCTTGCGCAACGGCTTGTATGTATGCAATATCATCTACTGCGCCTTTATAGTTTAGGCCATCAGCGAAATTAAGTTCTTGCCCAAGATTATTTATGACATCGAGCGCTCCGTTTGGTGTATTTGTCCCGATACCAACATTACCATTAGCTAATACTGTCAGTGCAGGTGTATCGCCATCACTTTGGACAAGTCTAGCGATAGGTTGCTGATATGTGAAAGATCTATCAGAGGTATTGTTAGTGCCAGTTGTAGTTAGGTGTTCATCGTCAGTAATGGCAACAACAGCGCCACTTGTATGATCATCTCCTTCGGTAAAGATGTCTCCCACATGAAGCTCGGTAGTGAACGCTGTGCCAGACCCTACGACGTCGGTATTGTTTGTGACTGTGATTGTGCCTGTACCATCGTGAACAGTGTTTATGATATGTAACTGAGCTGTTCCATTGGAAAAGCCTGTTCCGAGACTAAGGTCACCACCAGAAGAAAGATTGAGATTCCCCATTTCTCCATAAGAAATGTTTAGATTATCATTCATTCCATCCACTGATCCGCGATGATCTATATACCAAGTACTATTATCAGCAACTAATTGTATGCCATTAAATATATCTGTATTGGAACCGATCACTAATTTTCTGTCACTTGGATTTGTGTTACCTATACCCACGTTGCCAGCTTGAGTTACCGTCAGGGCGGTCAGTGGAGAGCCTCCGTTGAATACATCGAGATTGAAGTTTTCATTGTTAGAAGTTCTTATCCCCCAGTATGCACCATCACCAAGCAGCGTGAACCCGGATTGATTCTCGGCTCCTGTGAGTATGTCATCGCTTGTTCCATACGATATAATGCCGTTATTGACCGATAGTCCTTGTAGTGGAGTATCTATCCCAATACCCACTTTGCCATTTGAAGTCTTCAGAATGATAGAGTTCAGAACTGATTGCTGGGACATATGGTCAGCTGGTATGAGCTCCAGCGGAACACTGTTACTTGACCACTTTAATCTCAAGAATTCTCCTCCTCCAGTCTCTTCATGCTGGACTCTGATACTTGTCCACTGACCAGAGACTAGGTCTACTGTACCTGATGGAGAACAGGAAGAACCTGTCCAGCAATCTAAGATGAGGTTGCCATTGATCCAGACTCGTACTCCGTCATCAGATTCTGCGGTTATCGTATAAGTTTCAGAATAATCAGGCAGGATGAATCCAGTGATGTCTACCGAGTAATTATCTGTCTGACCATTAGGATCACGATTGTCTAGATTTAGGCCATCATCAGTTAAGACTTCTGTGAGGATCTGGTTGCCTTGTAGATCGTCTCCTGCGTTTAGTCCATTGTTATTCTGATCGTACCAAGTGGCGTTGAGACCGCCTACAGAGCCCAGATTGGTATTACTACCTGAGTATCCATATATGGACAAATTGCCCTGGATTTCAAGAGCAGTCCTAGGCTTCTCGGTACCTATACCAACATTACCAGTAGAACCTAGCGTAAGTAGCGACCGACTGCCAGTAGCATTTAAGAATTTGTAAGACGGCGCCTGGAAAATACCGCTGTTGGTAATTCCGCCATGGAGCGCCAAGGCTCCGTCGGAGAATATATTCCCTGCCGTACCTAGATCGCCCTGTATATATGCAGATGAGCTTGTAGGAGTCAGAGTAAATTCATTGTCATATAGACCAGATATGGCAATCTTCATATCATTGTTCCGACTATCGTAGTAGCTTATATAAGTACGGCCGTTGGAGCTGTGTGAAGAAGACGGATTGTAACCCACAACACCAAACGAGTCGTCGACAGTCTGAGTACGACTCAAGCTACAGCCTGCGCTAGTACAAGTGGCTATCTGCAAAGTACTATCGTTATAGTTAGGGTAAATTATAGTGAGAGTTCCTCGAGAGTCCATACTGGCAGACATCTGCTCGGTATAAGTACCAGTCGGTGACACAGCGTCATCAACATACTCAGCACAATCAACATCGGAACAAGATACAACATGTACCAATCCACCTTGATTAAGGTAGGATATTTTGGGGAAGTCACTGCTATTTAGATGGATAGAAGGCACAGACCACAACCACATAGCATTATTGGGGGTGACAAGACCTTCATTCGTAGAGCCACAGTCGGCATCAAGGCATCTTATGTAATTTACATTATTCCCAGTGTTAGCAGAATAGTAAGCTATGCGAGGCAAGCTGTCAGAACCAAGAGTAATAGATGGGAAAGTATAGTCTCCTGCCTTGAGAGTGCTTATCACTGGCTCTGTACAGTCATCATCCGTACATCGAGCAAGCTTGAGTTCGCTATTGTTCCAGTCATAGTAGACTATACGAGCAAACCCATCTCCAAGAGTATCTACTGTGATTTGAATATAAGATGGGTTAATCCCTGGATCAGGAATAGTCGTAATCACTGGAGATGTACAGCCAGCATCAGTACATCGAACATACTTGAGAAGATAAGAGTCAGTTTGCAAGTCATAGAATACATAAGCAATGCGAGCAAAGCCATCTGAGCCACTACTTATTGATACATTGGAGATCTCGTTTGAAGATGTAGCTATCCTCGTAGTTGTACTACCTGCACAGAGCTCGTCACTACAGGACAAGAAGTCCAAGTTGCCATCGGTCACATAAGCTGTCCTAGGGAACCCGTCTGGTCCTATCATCGTAGCGGTGCCATTGTTGCCAGCTCCACCAGTGCTATCTGCCACTATCGACTTCCATTGACTCTTAGATGTAGTTAATATTTGTGGAGAGCTAGATCCAACATACAGATTCTTCCCTATGATAGCTGAGGCATCTGTGAATATATTCGACTTTACTCCGAGAGACCCTGCAGTATACAAATCGTGACCACTTGGGGTGAAGTTAGTAAAGTGTGGAAACGCTAAATCCAAGTGAGCAGTATCGTTGTTGTAGTAAATAAATGTGGGTTCATCGCTTTCATCCAAGAGTAGGTGCGTATTTACTATGGCAGATTTATTCACATCGGTCTTGGTACCTGCACTACAGTTCGCCGTTGAGCAGACCATATACTTCATAGCCCCCTGTACCCCATCACTATAGAGTATCCTCGGCAAGCCATCTGAGCCTAGAGCAACCGAAGGATTATCTAATGAACCCGTGATAAAAGTATTAAAGGTACTTGCGGAGTTACTAGTACAGCTCGCGTTGAGACACTGTACGAAGCTTGTCTGTCCTCCCCCTACTGAATAAGCTATCCGAGCAAAGCCATCCGACCCAAGAACCATAGAGGCGTTCTGTGTATTCTCTACTTGGTTATCTATCTTGTGCGCACTAAAGCTTGCACAGTCCGCAGTCAGACACTGAGCGAAGTTCAATTCATTCTTCTGTGTTGAATCGTTATAAGTAATGTATACAAAGCGAGCAAGACCTCCTGCACCTACTGCTATCGAAGGATTATTGTAATAGAAGCCAGGTCGAGCTTGTATTGTAACGGTAGTAGAAGTGCTTGAGCATGATAGATCAAGGCACTCTATGAAGTGCACATTTGCGCCATCCTGATCACTGTAGAAAACTCGAGCAGTATCATCCGAGGCAAGGGCAAGCGACGGCTGATACCCATATGAATCGATTATATTGCTCGTCCCACTAGAACAACTCGCATTTGAGCACTGCATGAACCCGATCGCCCAAGGATCATTGTAGAAGCCATAGGCAATACGAGCAAGTCCATCAGAACCGATAGCAACAGAAGGCTGAGCAAAACCAAAACTTCCCAGATCAAGTTCCTGGCTAGTCTTGTTACTACAGTCAGCATTGAGACAGTCTATATAGAAGATATGCCCAGTATCACCATTCACATATGCAATTTTAGGGAATCCATCTAAGCCCTTGGCAACACTAACATTATAGGAATCCAGAGCGTCACTTGAGGAAGTGATATGGGTGATATCGCTTGACACCTGACTCGCCGAAATGTCGCTTGTATTTCCACCAAGGAAAGTATTACCTAGGACAGATAGGATTGTATTTATGCCGTTGCCTATACTTACATTCCCAGTCAGAGCAGAGTCACCTGTCACATTCAAAGTCTTCAAGCTTGTATTCCCTGCTACCGCCAGACTATCAGTCTTCGCATCCTTGGTAGATAGATACTGTGAAGAGAGATTGGTAGAGTTAAAGAGTGTTGATCCTGAGTATGTATAGTTAGGAGAAGAAGAAGGTTGGATGACTCCGGCTGATATATATGTAGATGTACCCACATCTCCCTTGTCTCCCTTGAATGTAGAGATGATGGAGGGGTCCTTGAGAGTATCGAGTATTAGCTGTTTGATCTGTTTGGCAGTGAGAGGGTTAGTGGTGGTAGTGGTAGTCTTCTTAACTACTGGTGGAGTGGTCAGAGATGTAGTGTCTAATGCTACTTGTTTAGTTACTTTGGTAGAGGAAGATACCTTACTTGTACTAGTAGATGCGTGGATGTAGGCTACGGAGAGAGAAGACAGGAGGATCAGGGAGAAGGTTTTGAGAAAAAGTGTGTGGAAGGTGGATTTCACAGGTATATTATAATATAGATCGATGATGTTTTTAAGGAGAGAGTGGGGATAACTTTTTGTGTTATACTGACTTCGTGGAAAAATCAAATAAAAATGATAAAAACAGTCGATACTTGGATGGGGTGATGTATATATCTCACAAAGGTCTCGGCACTGTAAGGATCAAGAACAGCGATGAGGTAGTAGAGGTTGAACACAACTTCCTGCACACTGCTTGCCAGGGGGATACTGTTCGAGTACTCCTTCATCCTAAGAAAAAGGGTGCCGAGCAGACAGGAGAAGTCTCGAAAATACTCCGTCGATCGAAAGTCGGCTTCTCAGGAGTCATTGAACACCAAGAGGGCATGTATTATCTAGTCCCAAGTGACCTGAAGATGTACGCTGATATCGTTATCCCGGAAGACAAGCTTCTGGGTGCAAAAGTTGGACAGAAAGTCTTCGTAGTTATCACAGTATGGGAAGATGCGAAGAAGTCCCCGCTAGGCGAAGTAATCAAAGTCCTCGGTATGCCGATGGAACACAATGCTGAAATGGAAGCCATCGCTCTTGAGAAAGGCTTCGATTCAGTATTCCCACCAGAAGTAGATAGAGAGGCGGATGAGATTGCTGCTCGAGGAATCACTAAAGATGACCTAGCTGGTCGTCGTGATATGCGATCTGATATCACCTTCACCATCGACCCTGAAGATGCCAAAGACTTCGACGACGCACTGTCCTTCAAGAAGCTTGCCAACGGGCACTTCGAGATAGGTATCCACATCGCTGATGTATCGCACTATGTGCAAGTCGGCACAGCGCTCGATGATGAAGCTCGTAGTCGAGGCACATCGGTCTATCTAGTCGACCGCACGATACCTATGCTACCAGAAGGACTCTCGAACGACCTCTGCTCACTCAAGCCTGACGTAGATCGACTTACATTCTCAGCAATATTTGAAATAGACAGTACTGGAAAACTCCACAAAGAATGGTTCGGTAAGACTGTCATCAACTCTAAATACCGCTTCTCTTACGAATCTGCAGAGAAGGTACTCAAAGATGGGCACGGCAAATTCTTTGAAGAACTCAATACTCTGAACAATATCGCGAAGAAACTTTTGAAGAAGAGATTCTCTGAAGGGGCGATACTCCTCGAACAAGAAGAGATCAAATTCAAACTAGATAGTGCAGGTGTACCAGTCAGCGTATACATAAAGCAACGCGGGGATACGAACAAGCTCATCGAGGAATTCATGCTACTTGCCAACCGTCGCGTCGCAGAATTCATGGCGCAAAAGAGGGGCGACAAAGAAGGCATTTTCCTCTACCGTATCCACGGCTTACCAAACAAAGAGAAGATGCAAGACCTTGCGCGATTCCTGAAGAACTTGGGCTACCACATGAAGCTCAAGGATGGGCTCGTACCGCCAGAGGAGATCAACATGCTCATAGGTCGCCTCGAGCACAATCCCCTACGCGACACAGTACACACCGCCATCATTCGCACCATGGCTAAAGCTATCTACTCTACGAAGAACATCGGCCACTATGGACTCGGATTCAAGTTCTATACACACTTCACTTCACCTATACGTAGATACCCTGACGTAGTTGTTCATCGCCTATTGCAATCAATACTCGAAGGTAAGAGTATCGCACCGAAACACTTCCACGAATATGAGGAGATGGGTGAAGAATCTTCAGCTCGTGAGAAGGAAGCCGCCGAAGCAGAGCGAGCATCTATAAAGTACAAACAAGTCGAATACATGTCTACTCGATTAGGACAGAAGTTCGAGGGACTGATCACTGGTATCACAGAGTGGGGGCTATATGTTGAGGATAAATCTACTAAATGCGAAGGTATGATACATATGCGTAACCTAAATGACGACTTCTACATGTTCGACAAGAAATATATGCGCCTCACAGGCAAAAAGACTCACAAAAAGTACACACTAGGCGACACAGTGCAATTCATAGTAAAAGAGACAGACCGAAACAAGAAGACGATAGATTACGCACTAGTAAAATAATCTCAAGCGACATGAAGATATTATCTAAAATCATTTTAACGTCGACACTACTTTCTATATGCGGAGTAAGTTTTGTGCATGCAAGTACCCCATTGAATACTACTCTCGGTAAATACTATGTAGATAAGGTATATAACATAGTTCCATATGACAAGAAGGCAAACAAGAATGTCCTACTTATAACTATCGATGACGGGCCTAGTAAGTACGGACAATCAATGGTCACTACCCTACTCAAGCATAAAGCAGGAGCGATATTCTTCGTGAACGGAATCCACGATAAGGCAAATACTGGGAACATCAAGATGGAGTACGATGCAGGGTTTGCTATAGGCAACCACACTTGGAGTCACGTGAATCTGAGTAAGACAAGTAAGGATAATGTAAATAAAGAAATTGATAGCAACACAAAACTTATCAAGAAGATCACAGGAGAAGATCCAGCCTTCTTTCGTCCTCCATACGGAGTAAGTAATAAATACGTCAGAGACACAGTAAAGAAAGACGGCATGATATTCATGAACTGGTCCGGCGCAGCAAAAGACTGGGAGAAGAATACTCGTGATGAGAAAGTTTTCACAAGCAATGTAACCAAATATTTACATCCTGGTGAAATACTACTCATACATGAACACGAGTGGACTGCGAAATATCTAGACGATCTACTAACAGAACTCGAGAAAAAAGGTTATACTTTCATAGACCCCAAAGATATACAATAAAATGCGTAAATCATTATCCATACTGGGCTTAGCTACAACCTCTGTGTTGGGATTTTATATTGGGATATCTATATTCCAGAATACAAATCTAATAAAGAGCTCTGTGCCCCAAGCAACAAACCTAGAGGCAAATGCGCTAGCTACTGCTCAGGCATTAAATATAAACAAGCCTACAACTACGAGCCTATACTTCGCCGGCGATATTATGCTCGCACGCAACATCAGGAATTCTGTAAATAAAAACTTCGGAGGTGACTATAGTAGACTCTTTGAGAACATTGGTGAGCTCAAAGCTGCCGATATACTCTTTGCTAATCTCGAGGGTGATGTATCAGACAAAGGATCAAATGTCGGGTCTATCTGGTCTTTCCGTATGGACCCTGCCACATTACCCATCGTAAAGGATTTTGGGATAAACGTCGTATCTTTCGCGAACAATCATGTCGGAGACTGGGGTATGGCAGCATTTAAAGACACCCTCAGTCGACTTCATGACGCAGGGATCGCCGCAGTCGGTGCTGGTATGAATAAAGATGAGGCAACAAATCCGACAGTCATAGAGAAAAACGGAGTAAAGTTCGGCTTCATCGGCTTCACAGACGTCGGACCAGACTGGCTCAAGGCCGGTACGAATACTCCAGGTGTATTACTTGCGAGTGACCCGAACTTTGTTGATATTATAAAAAACGCTAAATCTAAATGTGATGTGCTCATTGTGTCTTTCCACTGGGGGATCGAGTACAAGAAGGTTCATAGTAAAAGACAGGAAAAGCTCGCACACCTGGCTATTGATTCAGGTGCAGACATGATTATCGGTCATCACCCACATGTGGCGGAAGACACCGAGGTATACAAGGACAAGCCAATAGTATACTCACTAGGCAACTTTATCTTCGATCAATACTTCTCTGCTGACACAATGCAGGGCATGATATTCGAAGCTACCTTCTCTGGACCAAAACTACAAGATACGAAGAAAAAGTATATTTATTTGAATAAATATTTCCAACCATCTGGCATTTATGACAAGCCAGATGTGAATCCATGTCCTAAGCCACAGAAGTCATACATCGATCAGACATACCTCGACATAGGCCAGAAGAACCCCCTACCAGACCAAAGTTATGTTCCTCGTGATCTCGGTCCTATTGAAGGCAAGTATACAGCTTCTGGTTCACCAGTATGTATGGACAAGGATGCTGGAAAGCAGTTCTTGCAAATGATTGCAGATGCTGCTAAAGAGAAGCTCGATATACAGATCAGTACAGCATTCAGAAGTTATGATTTCCAGAATACTCTTTACAAACAAGACTTGAAGAAAGCAAAATCTGATACTTCGGAGGCTGTCGCCAAGCCTGGCTACTCTGAACACCAGCTCGGTGTCGCTATGGATCTCACGAGTGCCTCAATTCAATATGCTCACACTTCAACTAAGTTCAAAGATACTCCCGAGTATACTTGGATGAAAGACAATGCTTACAAATACGGCTTCATCGAAAGCTATCCCCTTGGCAAAGAATCAATCACCGGCTATATGTACGAACCATGGCATTATCGCTATGTAGGAATAGAAAAAGCAAAAGCTGTTATAGACAGTGGCCAAACAGTAAGTGAGTATTTGAAATCAACAAATTAGAAAACTTTTAACTATGAAAAAGTGAATATAGAGTGGAAGCAACTAAATACGGTCCCCAGTTGTTTTAATTGCGGTATTTGCTCCGGTACCTCCATATCGCTGATTAGTTCCATCGCACATAAGAACTCCAGGATCTGGACCTATCGCAGTTTCCAATTGATAGACTAACCAATAGTATTGTCCGGCAGCACAGCCGTTATAGCCACTTCCTGGGTACGCAAAGTACGAATAATGATATCCATTGCCAGCCCACTCTAAATTAGTTACTTTGTCTAAAGGATCTTTAGGTAGGCTCGGTATATAGGGAGCCAGTGCGGTCTGTAATGCTGTCCATGATGCATCACCACTATTTGCCCAGCTGTACCGAGTCCAGAACTAGTCGAACCACCTACGGCTGGATAAAATCCATTCGTGTGATAATACAAGTTCATTGCTATCTTTATTTGTTCTACGTCCTGATTTCTAAGTGCATCGCGAGCTTTGGATCTTGCAGAATTTAGCGCAGATAAGACGACGGATGAAAGTAGTGAAATAATCGATATAACCACTAGTAGTTCTATGAGAGTAAAACCTTTTTGATAGCTTCGTTTTTTATTCATAAAAAATTTCTTATACAGAATATCATACCATACAAACAAAAACTATTTTGCATATGTTGTGGCATCTACGAGCGCGATCGAGAGGAGCTTGGAAGCGCCACTTGCGTCCATCGTGACTCCGTAGAGCACCTGAGCGCGAGACATCGTCTCGCGGTTGTGAGTGACGACGATAAGTTGTGAATACTTCGATAGGCTCTCGAGCATGTTGCCATACTTGCGGGAGTTTGCTTCGTCGAGTGCTGCATCAGTCTCATCGAGCACTAGGAATGGTGGAGGATTCACCTGGGATATAGCGAAGAGTAGTGCGATAGATGTCAGTGACCTCTCTCCGCCTGATAGCATGTGTAAATCTTTGACCTTCTTCTGTGGCAGAGTGATGTTGATCTCAATCCCCCTTTCGAACCCAAGCTCATTCTGCTCATCTTCTTCCACTTCTGCTTCTTCCATTTCTTCTTTACTTATCTTCCTAGACTTCTTGTGATCCATCACCACAGACAGAAATGCTGAACCACCACCGAACATAGTCGAGAAGAATTCCTGGAACTGCTTGTTGATCTTCTCTACGCCTACTTTGAACTCTGTATCCAGTGTCTCCTTGAGCTCTTGAATCAAGAGTCTGCAGTGTTCAACACTTTTACCCAGATCGTCTATCTCTTTCGCTAGGAAGCTATCGCGGGCGACAGTCTCATCGTACTCACGCATGACCTCACTGCTATTGATGCCACCATTGTCTTCAAGTTTGATCTTGATACGCTCGATCTTGCGAAGGATCTCCTCTTGAGAGCTCCTATTTATCTCACCTTCTACGCGTTCATGAGCATAAGACAGGACTTCACGACCGATGATAACTGCCCCTTCGGCAAGCTCTTTTTCAAAATTACTCTTAATCAAAGAAAGCTTTTCTTCTTCGAAGATTAGTGACTTTTGACCGGATACCGCCTCATTCTGCTCACGCATAAGCTCATAGAGCAAACGCTGGCTATCGCGCAGTGCTACTTGAGCATCGGCCTCTTCTTTGCGAATCATGGCGATGTCTCTCAAGATGCTACTCTCGTTGATTTTTATATTTTCTAATTTATTTAGAATAATGTCGCGCTCAGATCTTATCTCCTCTAATTCTTTATCAAAATCACGTCCGCTACTCTCATGATGTAGGGATGAACCGATACTCTCGAGATGCTCACGGATAGAGTGTAATATCTTCACAACTTCAGGCAGATCTTCTAGGTGCAACGCATCATGTATTTTCTGTTTCAATCCATCGACGATCTCCCTCCATTTGGATTCTGGGATCATTACTTCTTTCACATCTGAGACCTTGCGCATTTCGCGCTCGATACTCTCAATCACTCCTTCAATACGGCCAAGTGCCCTTGTGAGCTCATCGCGACCGGCACGTACTTCAGACAGTTTATGTTCATGCTCCTTTATCCTAGAATCGTACTGATTATTAGAATTATCATCTCCCTTAACAGAAAACTCTTTGAGTTTATTAATGCGATCTTCGAGGGAAAGCACCGCCTCATCTAGAATTCTTTTCTTGTGAGTAATTATCTTTGTTTGATTCTCAAGGTAAGTGTTCTCGGTAGAGAAGTATGTCTTATACAAACCCCTTAGATCTTCCTTCATGCTCACAGCCTTCTCTACTACCTGAACCTGCTTCTTCAGAAATAGAAGGTGCGGAGCAATCTCACGGCGAAGAGCCTGAACTTCTTTCATGTTCAGGAGTGTCTTGTCGAGCTTGCGCAAAGACTCTTGGATACGATATTGATAGACTTTGAGACCGAGTGCATCCTCTATCATAATCCTGCGATCTTTATTCGAGGAATTGAGTACTCGATCAGCTTCACCCTGGGATATGATGTGATGTCCTGAGCTACCGACATTCACTGAGGCAAGTAGATCGACTACATCCTTGAGCCTGACTTCAGTACCATTGATACTGTACTTGTTGGCACCATCAGCATACACTTCACGGCCGATAGTCACTTCATCGTAGTCCAGTGACACACCTATGCCACTGTTTGTAAATGAGAATATCTTTTGACTATTATCAAAAATGATAGCTACTTGTGCACGGTTGGCGCTCGCAAGGCCTTTTGATCCTTTGAATATTAGGTCGATACCACCCTTACCTCGGAGTGACTTCATTGATTGCTCACCGAGTACGAAGCGGAAGGCTTCGACGATGTTTGACTTGCCAGAACCGTTGGGACCAACCACACAAGTCACAGGTGAAGTTAGAGAGATTAGACTCTTCTTGCCGAAAGATTTGAAGGATGATAGTTCGATTGACTTGAGGGTCATCATTCGAGCCAATTCTTAACTTCTAATGCAGCGCGGGCAGCAGACTGCTCGGCTTCTTGTTTGCTATGACCTCGGCCTTCAGCTATCCTATCGCGACCGAAGAATATGCCTACAGTAAAGTTCTTGTCATGATCAGGCCCAGATTCAGATATCACTTTGTATTCTGGAGTTATGCTTAGAATCTCTTGAGATTTCTCTTGCACTAGGCTTTTGGCATCGCGCCAGAGCTTGTTCTTTACTATGTCGTCTATCTTACCGAAGAGTGTGCGGGCGATAAAGTCGCGGGCGCGATCATAGCCTTGATCTAAATACAGTGCTCCCACGAATGACTCATATGTGTTCGCAAGTATATAACTTCTAGCACGTCCGGAATCTTTCATCTCACCCTTAGATAGGAGTAAGTACTCATTCATTCCAAGTTCTCCTGCAACTTCACCGATGATAACAGCATTCACAAGAGCTGAACGATACGCAGTCAGACTACCCTCGTCGCGATCTGGGTACTTCTTATATAGATGATCAGTGACCACAAGCTCGAGCACCGCGTCACCTAGGAACTCTAGTCTTTCGTTG
>JBAXNK010000001.1:0-25018 GCA_037133845.1 bacterium | reverse complement strand
ATGTATCTACTGCGAGAAGACTTCAACATATCGTACCCATTGATAGGTAGCAAGATGGGGGGACGCGATCATACGACAGTTATACACTCACACTTGAAGATAAAGAATGATTTAAAGACTGACCCGTCATTATTACAAGAGATCGAGAAGATAAGAATCATGTTCAAGTAACCGTGCATATGTTGTGGATAGTCCTGTGGAAAAGTATTGTTTAAAGAAAAAGTTTTTGTGGATAATTAATGTAAATTATAATTTAATACAAACAACCAACAGTGTGTAAAATTACAAAAATTTTAATTTATAAAATAATCCTTATCTAATAAGTATTAAAAAGCAATCCACATATTAGACCTTATAGTAGTAATAGTAGTTTATTAATAGATAATATACACATAATATATGCGAATAGAATGTCAGGTAGAAAAAATAAAGAATGCATTAATGATGGCAGATAGGATAACTGGTAAAAACCTTACACTTCCCGTTCTCGGATCTATATTGTGGGTAGCTACAAATAAGAAACTCATACTAAGGTCAACGAATTTGAATCTAGGTATAGAAGTAGAAGTACCAGCCAAGATAGATAAGGAGGGGGTTATAGCTGTTAGAAGTGATGTATTGATAGCGCTCTTCTCTCAGCTATCAGGTAGCGATAATGTAGTTTTTGAAATGATAAATAATAATTTATCTGTTAAGACAAAACACAGCACTATGATAATAAAAGGTGTTCCTTATGAAGACTTTCCGACCATACCAATAGTTGAAGGGGATAAGATAACCATCCAAAGTAAAAAGTTTATAGAAGGAATGAAGTCTGTATATTATAGTTCATCTATATCTGAGATTAAGCCAGAGATCGGCAGTGTGTACATATATCCCGAAGAAGACATGCTTGTTTTTGTATCGACAGATTCATTCCGTCTTGCAGAGAAGAAGGTTAAGATAAAACAGAAGCTTGATTTTCAGGGTATATTAATACCATATAAAAATGCGGTTGAGATAATAAAAATATTAGATGCTATAGATGGGGATATCGTTATAACTCTTTCTAAGAATCAAATATCGTTCCTTTTACCCAATACTTATCTGACATCTCGTGTTGTGGATGGATCATTCCCGGACTATATACAGATCATACCCAAGAACCCAATGACCGGGGCAGTGATATTGAAACAAGACTTAATATCATCACTTAAAATATCTAATGTATTTTCAGATAAATTCAATCAAGTTACGCTCACTATTAAGCCTAAAGAAAAGGTTTTTGAAGTTGAGTCACAGAATGCTGATATAGGTGAGAATACTACACTACTATCAGGTGCACTCTCTGGTGAGAATGTATCAGCAAACTTTAATTATAAATATATACTAGATTGCTTCCAGTCAATCGGAGGTGACAGCCTTAATCTCGAATTAAACGGCTCAAATAGGGCCATGATCATACGAGCAGTAGGGGATGCATCATTTATGTATCTAGTGATGCCTATGAACAGGTAGTATGGATTATAATCGCATCACCGACTTCCTTTGTAAGTTCAAGAAACTTCTATCTAGTAATGAGGAAGTTTACTCTGCTGTGTCATTAACTGTTTATCATTATTCAGGAGTTAAGCTAGAAAATAAGAATATTAAAGTTAATGGCGCAAGTATTAGTATCCAAGGTTCACCAATACAGAAAAGTCAGGTCTTAATATATAAGAAGAATATTTTAGATGATTTGTCTAAAATCCTTCCTGATAGTCACTTCGTAGATATAAGGTAGTTTAATTGCTTGCCACGTTGAATGTTGTAGTTGTTTCTCCAATGTTTCCAGCTGCGTCGTAACCAATAGCCCGGACAGTGTTTACGTTAGATATGTTACTGATACTGCTCGGAGTGAATGATACTAAGTATGGTGCAGACTTCAATGACATCAAGTATGTTTCATTTACAAAGACATCTATTTTGCGTATAGGACTCTGACTGATTGGATTTATGTAGATATTTACAGTGTCGCTGCTTCTGTATGTGGCATCAGAAAGGCCGCTTATGTTCAATAATGGCTTGGAATTTTCTGTATGAGTTGTGTCGACGGTGTTAGGCCTATCTGTTGCAGTCACAACATCATATTTATAACTATTATTTTTCCACCAATTCTGCACACCATACTCCCAGTTTGTGTATTGAGAGTCACTCTCTGGATTTATTGGTCTACCGCTTAGGGGATTGTTCTTATCTATCCAGTAAAGGATTGTGTGAACGTTGGTTATGGACTGTTCCTTGCGTGAGTCTGTCGGTGTGTATGGTGTAGCAAGTGAGCCCGAGTTCATATCTGTTACAAAGGTTTCTCCTCCTTGCCAGAATCCACGTAGTATTGGTGGGATAGATGGGTCTATTGGATCTGGCTTATTGAAGTATTCTGTGGGTAGATTCTTAAGTGCTTCGGTCATAACTTCGTTCCAGATTGGACCCGCAAGTGCGGCACCACCCTTCTTCATAGGCACATTGTCATTATTACCAACCCAAACCCCTACAGCTACAGATGGCGTGTAGCCGATAGTCCAAGCATCCTTGTTGTTGTTGGTTGTACCAGTCTTCACCGCAACTTCATGCCCTGGAATAACTAGGCTGGAATTTGCTCCAAATGTTGGTGTGCGAGCTACGTTATCTGTTAGAACATCAGCTAATTCCCTTGTTACGCTCGGATCAAGTACTGGGTATGATCTCTGTGCGTACTGTTCAAGTACATTTCCTGAGCTATCAGATACTGATAAAATTCCAGTGTATGGATTACGCACTCCTTCGTTCGCAAATACACCATAGACTGAAGTCATATCAAGTAATGTAGTTTCTCCACCTCCGATAACAAGTGATAGTCCGTAGCGCGTGGGGTCATTGAGGGTACTGATGCCTAGATCATGCGCCATCTTGATTGTATCTGGCACACCAACCAAGTAGAGTAATTTAACAGCCACTATATTTATAGATTGAGCCAGGGCATCCTTGAGTGTCATAGGGCCACGAGTGTTGTTGTCATAATCATCTGGCATATAGCAGGTAGCAGTAGGGTGGTCTGTCAGAGGCTTACCTGTTGGGCTACAGGAAGCATTGAACTCAGTTGGCACATCGAACAGTGTTGTTTTCGAGGTATATCCTTCTTTGAATGATAGTGCGTATACGATTGGTTTAAATGATGATCCTGGCTGTCGAGATGCTGTGGCGACATTGAAGTTACCATCTATACCTTTATCAAAGTAGTCACGGGATCCAACCATGGATAGTATCTGCCCGGTTTTTGGGTCTATGGCTACCACTGCTGCATTCTTGCCGTTCCATTGCTTCTCGTTATCGAGTGCATGCCTCTTGGCTACCTCCTCTGCTTTTGTCTCTAGGTTGTAGTCTAGGGTTGTTATAACTTTTAGACCTCCTTCCTCAAGAGCATTTACACCGTACCTCTTCTCTAGATAATCTTTTATGAAGAATACAAAGTGAGGTGCGGCGATGTGTACTGGCTGAGCAGGTAGAAAGGTAACCCTCTCAGCTTTCGCTGTGTCATAATCTTTCTGCGTTATAAACTTTATATCGAGCTCCCTTTTTAGAACTAGATTCTTGCGCTCTTCCAGTTTATTCTTGTTCTTACCATATGGGGAATAGTATGTTGGAGCGTTGGGTATGGCCGCAAGATATGCTGATTCGGCAAGGGTTAGATCGGTAGGATTTTTACCAAAGAAAGTTACTGCTGCCTCTTTTATACCATAGATGTTACCACCATAAGGTGCTTCGTTTAAGTATAGAGCGAGGATCTCTTCTTTACTTAGTATGCGCTCAAGCTTTAAGGCCAGTATCCACTCCTTGACCTTGCGAGATATGGTACGTTCACCGGTCAGTAGCGTGTTCTTTATCAGCTGTTGAGTGATCGTTGACCCACCTTGTACCTTTTTACCGGTAAGCTTGGCCCAGATAGTGCCTCGTATGATAGAGGTGATACGAATACCATTGTGATTATAGAAATCCGAGTCTTCTATGGCGACTGTTGCATTCTTGATATTAACACCTATTTCTTCATCTGGTATTACAGTCCTCTTTATATTCTGATTTACATCATACAGTAGTACCTTCCCTGTACGGTCGTAGATCTTACTAGAACTCTGAACCTTGATATCAGAGAACATCTTGAAGTCGGGGAGTTGTAGTTGGCTTACCCATATGGCAATGCAAGCTAGGAGAAGGGCCATCAGGCCCAAAAACAAGAAAATGGCGTTCTTTATACCCATTTTCATCCAGTGTTTACGTGATATTTGCATATAAATAATATCATAGCATAATCAAATATAAATTTATAAAAATAACCTTTTATGCTAGAATGGCGTTATGGATAAAGTAAATACAGATAAGAATAAAGTAGAAGAGCTACTAACTCGTGGGGTGGATAAGATATACCCGTCTAAGGAATTTCTAGAGAAAGAATTAACTTCTGGTAGAAGACTGAGGATATACCAAGGCTTTGATCCTACGGGATCCAAGCTACACATAGGTCACATGGTGGGTTTACGTAAGCACCGACAATGGCAAGACATGGGGCATGAGGTTATATTCTTAGTAGGGGATGGGACAGGCCAGGCGGGTGACCCATCTGGCAAGAAGAAGACTCGTGAAAAGTTCTTCACACAAGAAGAGCTCCGTGCGAACGCAGTAGACTACTTGTCACAAGCTTCGAAAGTTGTGCGTTTCGATGGACCAAATCCTATAAAGATTATGTACAACAGTGATTGGTTGAATAAGCTGACGCTCGTCGATATCTTGGGGATAGCTCAAAACTTTTCTGTTCAACAGCTGATAGAGCGAGATATGTTCCAAGAGCGCATCAAGAATCAAGAGACCATCAATCTTCGTGAATTCCTGTACCCACTACTTCAGGGATACGACTCTGTGGCTATGGACGTAGATCTTGAACTTGGTGGTTCTGATCAGACATTCAACATGCTCGCTGGCCGTACTTTAATGAAAGCCATAAAGAATAAGGAGAAATTTGTCATGACTACACCGCTGCTCGCTGATTCTAAGGGGGTCAAGATAGGTAAGAGTGAAGGTAATGTCATAGGTCTCACAGATGAACCTAGTGATCTATACGGCAAGATCATGTCTCTCGGCGATGAAGCTATCATACCAATGTTCACGCTACTGACTGATACACCTATCGGTGATATTGAAGCTTTTGATATAAAGAAAAACCCAATGGAGCTAAAGAAGCGTGTGGCGCAAATCATAGTTGCAACACTACACTCTGAAGAGGCTGCTCAAGAAGCATCAGATAGCTTCGCAAATACTTTCCAGAAGAATGAGATCCCAGAGGATGTACAGATAATAAAAGTGGCACCGGGAGATCTACTCATAGACGTACTTTCAAAAGAGGGAATAGTATCTTCCAAGTCAGACTTCCGTCGACTTGTAGATGAGGGCGCTATAACAAACTTAGATCAAGATGAAAAGATAAACTCCCACACCGCCGAAGCAGGTGCAGGAGTGTATCGTATAGGTAAGAAAAGGTTTTGTAAGATAGAGCTTAGATAATCTGAAGCCTAGTACTCGGTGCCCTCGATATCTGCTATTGGCTCTAGTGGCTCATCATCTTCTAGTAGCTCATCATCCAATACAAGGTCATCGCCTATTGGGTCGTCCAGTTCTGCGTCTAGACCCAGCTCTTCGTCTTCTAAGTCGTCTTCTTTAAATTCTTCGTCATCTCTATAACTCATAGTTATACTTTATCAGCGCTTGCGCGCGTTAAATTGATTAATGCATTATTTGTAGCAAAATACTTTTATATTTGCAACACTACTTGCCTGTGGAAAACTTTTCGCAGGCCAAACATGTCAGTCCTATCGCCAATGCATCCATCTCATCGTCGGACTTTATAGGTGACTCGATCTTGATAAGCTTGGGCACCATACTCATGATCATGTCTTTACTGGCTTTGCCATAACCAGTGACTGCAACTTTGATCTGAGGGGGAGTGTATTCATATATATCAAGTCCATTCTGTGATGCGATGTATATCATAACCCCTCGTGCTTCGGCTACATTCATCGCTGTCTTTTGGTTGGTGGATAGATATAGCTTCTCTATGGCGAGTGCCTCGGGCTTATATTTTTGAATAACGTCTTCAAGCTCATCACCGATATCTGAGAGTCTGTCATGGAAAGCCTTTGATGCTTTTGTTTTAAAACAATTTGAGTATATGAGCGCATCCCTCTTGCCTTGGGATTTCTCAAGAATTGCTATACCCACTCTCTCATATCCTGGATCTATCGCGAGTATCCTCATACTACCTTGTTGTACTCATGGCCCAGATGCTCATATGCGCGCTTAGTGACTGCTCGTCCGCGTACAGTGCGCTCTAGTAGTCCCAGCTGGATGAGATATGGCTCGATAACTTCCTCGATGGTTGCTTCTTCTTCGCTAGTTGCAGCCGCTATCGTCTTTACTCCGACTGGGCCACCATTGAATTTACTTATTATGATATCAAGTATTCTGCGGTCAGAAGCAGATAATCCAAGCTCGTCTATCTCAAGTAGTGCAAGTGCCTTCCTCACGGACTCTTTCGATATCGGCGTCTTGTTTACTTGTGCATAGTCACGGCAGCGCTTGAGGAAGTAGTTCGCAGTACGTGGTGTGAATCGTGCACGTATCGCTATCTCCTCCAGTGCCGCATCATCAAGCTCAACACCTAGTATACTTGCCGATCGGGCGAGGATCTTCTTGATCTCGTCTTTTGTGTAGAACTCGAGTCGGAAGACTCCTCCAGAGAAGCGAGAGCGCAGCGGTGCAGAAAGCAGTGCTATGCGAGTAGTTGCGGCGATAAGGGTAAATGGTGGGAGTTCGAGCTGTATAGTGCGAGCCGATGGGCCCTTGCCGATTATGATATCAAGCACTCCAGACTCCATGGCAGGGTAGAGGACTTCCTCGACCATCTTGTTGAGTCTGTGAATCTCGTCTATGAAGACGATGTCGCCAGGGGCGAGGTTCGTCAGTATCGATGCGAGGTCTCCGACCTTCTCTATAGCAGGACCTGAGGTGATCTTGATCTGACGACCAGTGTCTTTGGCTATCAAGTGCGCCAAAGTTGTCTTGCCGAGACCTGGTGGACCATAGAAAAGTATGTGTTCAGCCGGGTGTGAGCGCTCTGCCGCCGCAGTTAAGAGGATTTTGAGGTTGGCTTTGATGTTCTCCTGGCCTATATACTCACTCCAAATACCCGGTCGGAGGGTCTGATCGAGGAATCCTTCATTGTTGGGGGCATCTTTTGTTTTAGGGTTTGTACTTGACATAGTTTTCTCTTTATGCTATACTTCTCTCTAGTTGTAATTAGCCTCGTATTTACATAAATACAGTCTGATTATAGCACTTTATAAAAGAGGACATAAGTTTCTAAGCAATCGGCCCCGTGCTCTATATATGTGCGTAGGACGTCTTGGTTAATATTTATATTTTACTGTGACTATCCTGTAATCATATATTACTTTACGAGTTTATCTTGCAAAGGATTGTTTAGAAATTTATGTCTTTTTTAGTGGGAGAGTAATTCTCCTCTTGAGGAGTACCCGAAGGGGGAGGTGGAGAATTTGAATTCTTCCACCCCGTCTCGGATTACCGAGCCACCCCTCAAGAGGGGAATTTTTAATTATTCTTCGTAGAAATCTACCACTGAACCCACCTCGTCATAAGAGGTGATACCTTTGAGTATTTTCACTATGCCGTCTTCACGCATATCAAGTGACCCTTGGCCTGCTTGAACTTCCTTGATCTCACGCTCACTCGGGTTCTTCGGAATGATTGCCTCTATCTGTGCATCGTTGTAGACTGCTTCGAATATGCCCATACGGCCTTTATATCCTGTGGTGTTGCACTCTGAGCATCCGACGGCTTCATATATCTTGAAGGGCACACCCATATCTACGCCGTAATTAGCAAAGTCTTTATTGTGAACTTTCGCATTCTCGATAACCTTCTTGATGATCTTCATCTCCTCATCGCTGATGAGGTGCTCCTTTTTGCACTTTACACACAGCTTGCGCACGAGGCGCTGAGCGATCGAAAGTGAAAGGGCAGATACTAGAATCTTCGGATTAACCTCAAGGTCTATCAAGCGGGGGATTACACCAGCGGCATTGTTCGTATGTAAGGTCGAGAACACCATGTGTCCAGTAAGCGCTGACTCCACCGCGATTTTCGCGGTCTCACTATCACGAATTTCTCCCACCATGATCACGTCTGGGTCTTGGCGCAGTGCTGAGCGGAGACCTTCGAGGAATGTATAGCCCTTCTCAGCATTGGTCTGAGTCTGGGTTATTCCTGGTAGGTGGTACTCGATAGGGTCTTCGATGGTTATGATCTTGATCTCTGGCGAGTATATCTTCTGTAGGAATGAGTAGAGAGTCGTTGTCTTACCGGACCCAGTTGGACCAGTCAGGAGCACCATGCCGTTCGGCTTGCGGATCTCTCGCATGAAGACTTCGAAGAGCTTTGGCTCGATACCCATGTCTTCAAGCTTCACGCGTATAGACTTCGGATTGAGTATTCGCATGACTATAGACTCGCCGTAGGCTCCCGGCATCAGAGACACACGTAGACTGATCTCGTCCTCATCGAGCCAGATACTAAAGCGCCCATCCTGAGCGACTGACTGCGCAGTAATTTTTAATCCGGACAATAACTTGATACGAGAGTTGAGGAATTTGTGTACTAGCGGAGGGATGGTCATGACTTCATGAAGTACTCCGTCCATACGGAAGCGCAGGCGAACGGTGTCTTCTTCTGGTTCGAAGTGCAGATCCGATGCTCCGATAGCGATAGCACCAGCGAGCGCCACTTCGAGTATATGTGAAGTGGTGTGGCTCTTATCTTTCTCTATCTCCATGATCGAGTTCTTGATATCGTCTATATTCTTGATCCCAGCCATTATTTTCTTCAGTGATTCACCAGATATGGCGATAGATCCGACTTTAGATTCGGATGCATAAGATATTTCTTTATATCGTTCCCAAGCTTTCGTCAGACTTGCGCGTGATGCCATGTAGAAGTGGGGGATATAGCCATGACCGGAGAAGTACCGCTCTAGATTGGCCAAGTTCTCTGTGCTCGGAGATCGAACTGCGATGTGGATGTCCTTACCGAGGAGTTTGAATGGTGCGACTTCTTGTGCGACTGCATCGAGCTCAGGGATTGAGCGCAGCGCATCGTTGTCTATAGTCATACTTGCAAGATTAATAGCCGGAACTCCGTACTTGGGCTCGGCAATAGCCTTGATCAGCTCCTCCTCCTCGTTCTTACGTAGATCCGCGAGCTCCTTTTTCTCATTCTCTTCGTCAAAAGTGGTTGTCATAGGCAATATTATAGCAAATAAAGGCTATAATCCCTGCCTTGACATTTAGCCTAAAATATGCTAATATACACACCGAAGGCCCTAAGGAGCCAGTTTCAATGAAAAACGGTTTTAAGTTCGTCGTCATCGCAGCACTGGCCCTCACGGGCCTGGAAGCGTGGGCTCTCGAGCCCATCATGAAGTACAACGACAGCGGATACTCGGTTGGCGACGCGCAGAAGCTCGCTACCGATGGTTCCGAAAAAGGGAAAGCGTTCGCCCAGAGCCTGGTCGCCATCACTGGCGAGCAGTATCTCGGGAATCTCTTTTCTCGTGTCACACTGGAGGAAGTTAGCTTGCCCTTGCAGGGCAAGTCGGCTTATCAGAATTCGGGTTGGGATGCGAAGGGGAAGAAGATCGAGAAGATCTCCTCTACGCAATCCTGGAACGGGTTTGCTGGTATTTACACCAGCCCCAACGGCAAGAAGATTGTCCTTTTTAAAGGCAATTGTCTCAACCCGTTGGGAGAAGAGCTGCCGCTGCCTACAAAGGCTGCAGCCGCTCCTCCACTAGCCGCACCGCAGGTTGTTCAGCCGCCCGCTCCCCAGCAGGCAGCTGTAATTCCTCCTCCGGCGCCAACGCCGCAGGGACTCACGTTCCAGGAGCAGATGATTCTCATCCTGCTCTCGCGTGATCGTCAGTCCGCCCCGGCACCGCAGGTTCCTCAGCAGGAACAGGTGGTCTATGTCGTCGGCGGTAACGGTCAGCAGCAGTATCGCCAGCCGTACTCTCAACAGGCCTCTTACGAGGTGCCCATGACGTACGGTTCGCCGTACGACTATGGGTATCAGCAGCAGTACCGTCCCAGCATTTGGCCCACCGTTATTTCGGGTGGCGCTCAGGTGCTCGGCTCGTGGCTCGGTCGTACGCAGTACCGGTCAGAATCATGCATTGGCAACAATGCTTGTGGCTCGACCTCGTCTGTGTACTCTCCGACCAACACGTACGCTCCGGTCAACACTTACGCTCCAACTAACACCTGGACGTATGCACCGACCAACACGACCAACACCTACCCCCAACCCATCAGCCGGATTCCTCCGGTACGTAGCGGTGGCCCGGTGGGCGCCCCTGGTAATGGTCTCACGGGAGGCCCTGTTGGCATCACTGGCAACGGTGGTGGATGGGGTAATCCTGGTGGTATCGGTGGCAACGGCGGTCCAGCGGGCGCACCTGGTAACGGTACTTGCTATCGTTATGCATCTGCCGGCTGCTACTAAAAAAGGGGACATAGATCCCCAATTGCTCTTTGTTAAGTTTCAAACTCGCGTGGAGTCCGGCCTGAAAAACCTGGCTCCATCGCACTTTTAAGTTTTCGACCTTATATATAGTAATGTCGAAGGTTTAAAAGTGTGAAAAGAGTCAAAAAATTATATCTTGACATTCTTTATTAATTATGATATACTATGCAAGTAAATGAATCTTGTCAGTATTTATTTTTGGTGCTAGTATCGCGTTAAACACTATAAAATATATGCAAAAATACATAAAAACATCAGTAATAGTTCTCGGTTTCGCAATGCTTTTCGCTGGTTTTTCCAGTGCTGAGGCATCTTTTACTTGGAACGGGGCTAGTAATGATTGTGCCACTCTCTCTGTAGCGAACTATACTACGAACTCAGGCTTCGGCAGTCCTTGCTGGAATGGATCTTCCGTCTCTGCAAGTGCTGGTGACTATGTGAATGTCCGTGTCTACTATCACAACGGTAGTGACCTAACCGGTTCATCGGTTACAGCGACCAACACTCGCGTTACAGTAAACACTCAGCTATCAAGTAGTGTAAGTCACACAGTTAGTGGACAGATCACTTCTGACCAGGGGAGCCTCTCTTTCTCTGGTGGCAATATTAATCTTTCTTCTGCACAGTCACTGGATCTCACTGAGGTGCGTGTGTACTTCAATCAATCAACATCTTCTTATACCAACTACGGTAGCGAAATACTCTCTTCAGGTATATCTCTAGGCAGTATCGCACCAGGCTGGAATACTCAAGGCTCTGTAGTGCTAACTTTCCATGTCAGTAGCTCTGCCGCTCTATGTACTGATCCTACTGCTTCCAATCAGGGTCAGCCACTACATTGTAGTTATCCACCAGCTACTTGTACGATCTCAAGCTTTGTAGCCAATCCAGCAAGCATCACTTCCGGTCAGGCATCAGTACTTTCTTGGGGGACTAACAACTGTACTAATGTAAACATCACTACGCTGGGCAATGTTCAGTACTCAAGTATTCAGAGTGTGTATCCTACAACTACTACTTCTTATACTATAAATGCATCGAACTCTACGAGTACTGCGCAGTCTCGCTCTGTAACAGTGACAGTGTCTCAAGCTTCACAGTGTGCTATCTCTTCTTTCAATGCTACACCTTCTACTATAACTAGCGGGCAATCTTCTTCTCTTAACTGGTCTACAACAAACTGTACTTCTGTAAATATAATAGGCCTAGGTAATGTGGCAGTTTCTGGAACACAGTCTGTGTATCCAACTGCAACTACTACTTATACACTCAATGCTGTCGGATCAACTGGAGCTCAGCTCTCTCAGACAGCGACTGTCGCAGTCTCAAATATCGCAACTAGTGGTACTATCACTGCAACACCTGCTAACTGTGTGATACCTCAGGGCTCATCTAGCTGTAATACTGTCCTCACATGGAATACAAACAATCCAGTAGGTACTTCAGCTGTTACCAAGAGTGGTGGCGCAACTATCGCCAACGGTAACTCAGGTACATACACTGCAAGTGTCTCATACAGCTTCGGCGCAACTGTGTTCTACCTCTACAACTCTGGTAATCTACTCGATCAGAAACCCGTATCCGCAAGCTGTACATCAGGTGCCACTTGGGACGGTAGCGTGTGTGCGCAAGCTGCGGCTAATAGCTGTGTGATCAATTCATTCACAGCTTCACCCTCATCTATATCATCAAATCAAAGCTCAACACTTGCTTGGTCTACATCCAACTGTAACTCTGCAAATATCACTAATATCGGCAACGTAGTTACTTCAAGTTCTCAGACTGTCACACCAGCGGTCACTACTTCGTATACACTCACTGCTCTTGGGTCCAACAACTCTCAAGCATCACAGGTTGTGTCCGTCACAGTAGCCAATGCGGTCACTACAGGAATACTAACTGCGACTACTAACTGTATAGTCCCACAAGGTTCATCGACTTGTACATCAGCACTCTCTTGGTCTACATCGAACCCAGTAGGTACTTCGGCTGTTACCAAGAGCGGTGGCGCAACTATCGCCAACGGTAACTCTGGTTCATACACAGCGACACTCACATACTCATACGGATCAACTATCTTTTATCTTTACAACTCTGGTAATCTACTAGACCAGAAGTCTGTGACTACAAGCTGTACTTCAGGTACTACTTGGGATGGCAGTACTTGTGCACTACCGGCTGCGAACAGCTGTGTTATCAGTAACTTCACAGCAAGCCCAACCGTCATCTACATAAACAACAATTCAAATAACACACCATCATCTCTCTCTTGGAATACTACTAACTGTAATTCAGTAAGCATATCTAGTCTCGGCAGTGTGGCAAACTCTGGCAGTCAGAATGTATACCCTCAGGCTACAACCACCTATACGCTCAATGCTTATGGCGCAAATGGTATACAACAGAATCAGTCTGTAACTGTTACTGTGAATAATAATAACTATAATAACAATTACTGTACTATCTCATACTTCAACTCTAGTCAGTCATCTGTTACATCTGGATCAGCGGTCACTCTGTCTTGGAGCACCTCAGGCTGTACATCTACTGGTATTACAAACCTAGGCTCTGTTAGCTCTTCAGGTAGTCAGTATGTATACCCACAGTCTACGACTTCATATACATTGAATGCTTATGGTCAGAATGGCGGCTACCAGACACAGACAGTGCAAGTGTATGTAAATAATAACAACAACTACAACTATAACTATAACTACAATAATTACAACAACTGTACAATCTCATACTTCACCGCGACTCCAGTGAGTGTACCTGGTGGACTACCCGCATACCTATCTTGGAATACTTCTGGTTGTACATCAGTTAGTATCTCAGGCCTAGGATCAGTCAATCTCTCAGGTACTCAGAACGTATACCCAAGCTACACTACAAACTACATACTGAGCGCCTATGGATATAACAACAATATTCCTCAGACTCAGTCTGTACAAGTAAATGTTGGCAACAATACACAACAGCAGTACTTCAATGCTTGTGCTGTCACAACCGTTGCAACGAACGTCACAAAGAATAGCGCTACATTCAACGGCCTTATAACAAATCCAAATGGTGGCTCTGTAAACTCATACTTTGAGTACGGAACTACGGTAAACCTGGGCTCAACTACACCTTCAACTTCAACCAATGGTGCATATAGCTATGTAGTAAGCGGTCTTGCCCCCGATACAATATACTTCTATCGTTCAGTATCTAACTGTTCAAACGGTCTATCATATGGAAAGATTGAAATTCTAAATACACAGGCAAATGCTGTCACATCTAGTGGGGGTGGGAACAATGTAACTGTCATCAGACAGGGTACAACTGTTATCGGTACAAGTTCACCAATACTTCTGAAGATTGAGAATCACTATCAGTCTATCAGCGTAGGTGACACCATCGACTACACTATTACTTACAAGAATATCGGTAAAGTGATACTTAAGAATTCAGTTCTGCAGGTTGTAGCTCCAAAGGGCATAACTCTAACTAATTCTTCCGCAGGTACGTACTCCAAGGATACCAATACTCTAACCGTAAGCTTGGGTGACTTGATCCCAGATGTAGAAGGTAGCGTCTATGTGAAGGGAATAGTAGATAGTATCCCAGATAACACAGCTCAGATCGTCACAACCGCTATACTCGTATATACAAATCCAAATGGTGCACAAGAAAACGCAATTGCCTATGTGTTAAACAATCCTAAGAATTTGGGAACAAATAACTTGGGAGCAGCCGCATTCTTTGGTGGGTTCTTCAGTATCGGATTGATTGGATGGTTACTGCTAATAATACTAATACTGCTTTTAATTCTTATAATTAGGAATTACTACCAGAAGCAGACTACAACAGTGCATACCATAGATTCAAATGGGGGACACACAACCACGACAACAAACCACTAATATCAACACCCCGAGTAACATCGGGGTGTGTTAGTATAATATTATGAAAAAGTTTGTGATTAAAAAAGAAGATATCCACAAAGTGGCCAAGGAGCTTATATCTATAGCTGATAAATCACGTTACCAAGGTGCAAAAATCATAGCCCTCTCTGGAGACCTTGGTGCTGGCAAGACGACACTGACCCAAGAAGTTGCTCGTGATCTTGGCGTGAAGGAAAACTTAACTTCACCCACATTTGTGATAATGAAGATTTATAAAATCACACAAAAAAGCTTTAAGAGATTGATCCACATAGATGCTTACAGGCTCAATAGCGATGCGGAACTTCTAAATCTGGGGTTCCAAGAGATGGCAGATAATAATGAGAATATCATCATAATAGAGTGGCCAGAAAGGGTGCCCGAATGCACTAAAAATTCTATATGTAAGGTGTATCTCTCTCATGTAGATTCTGAAACCAGATCTCTCGATATTGTAGTATAATGCCCCTATGTCTAAGAGGCCTAAATCTACTAAAACTCTAGTGCTACTTGATGCCCATGCGATAATTCACCGTGCTTATCATGCTCTGCCTGAGTTCGCAAACAGTCGTGGTGAGCCAACTGGGGCCATATATGGCCTTGCTACGATGTTGTTCAAGATCATCACAGAGCTTAAGCCAGACTACATAGTAGCTTGTTATGATTTACCCAAGAAGACTTTCCGACACGAAGCTTACGCTGACTATAAAGCAGGCCGTGCCAAAACTGAAGACGCTCTCGTTGCCCAGCTTAAAAGCTCTAGGGGCTTTTTCGAAGCCCTATCTATACCTATATATGACCTAGAGGGATTCGAAGCAGATGACATGCTGGGCACTATAACTGAGCAAATTAAATCCGACAAAACTCTCGATGTGATCATCGCATCTGGTGATATGGATACGCTTCAGCTAGTAGATGATGATAGGGTCCGTGTCTATACACTCAAGAAGGGGCTAAATGATACGATCCTATATAATGAGGATAGAGTTGTAGAGAGATTTGGCTTTGCCCCTATGTATTTACCTGACTATAAAGGTTTGCGTGGTGACCCGTCTGACAACATCATCGGAATCAAGGGTATAGGAGAGAAGACTGCGACAATACTCATATCTAAATACGGAACCATAGAGAAGATGTATACAGCTATCAAGAAGCACGGAGAGGAGGTCAGAGCTCTTGGTATCTCTGAAAGGATCTTCGAGCTTCTGAAGAGTAATGAAGATGAAGCAATTTTCTCGAAGACTCTCGCTACTATCCGACGCGATGCTCCTATCAAATTCAATTTACCAGAAAAATCTTGGCATGAAGAGGTTGTTCCAGAGGCCGTGGCTAAATTCTTCCGTGAGATGGAGTTCAAGAGTCTACAGGGCAGATTCATCCGAGCACTTGATGGTAAGACAGGTGGGGTGAGCGCAGATGATAAAGAAGAGAAAGAGGAGTCCAAGCAAAACGAAGCTGATATCGACCATGATAAACTTGCTCGTGCCAAGGTCGCATTCTGGCTTATAAATTCTGAGCAGACCAATCCTAGCCTTGATGATGTGTCACACTATAAGGGCAGTAGCTCATTTGACGAGGCTTATATAAAGCTTGAATCAGATATCAAGAAAGAAAATCTAACATATGTCTATGAGAATATCGAAATACCTATTATTCCAATAATAAAGGAGATGGAAAGTGTTGGTATAAAGGTAGACAAAGAGTATCTAGGTAAACTATCTACCGACTATCATAAAGAGCTGTCAGAAATAGAGAAAAGTATTTTTAATATGGCGAGGCATGAATTCAATGTGAATTCACCCAAGCAGTTGGGCGAAGTACTTTTCGATGAGCTTAAGATTCAGGACTCTATAGAAAAAGGTGGCCCCAAGATGAAGAAGACTGCAGGTGGCGCTCGCTCTACTCGTGAGAGTGAGCTTGCTAAGCTTGCAGAATTCCATCCAATTATAAAAAACATCTTAGAGTATAGAGAAATTCAGAAACTGCTCTCTACCTATATCGATACGATAGGGGAACAAGTGGCCGCTGATGGTAGGCTCCATGCACAGTTCATCCAGACTGGGGCATCGACTGGACGCTTCTCTTCGAACAATCCGAACCTGCAGAATATCCCTATCAAGAGCGAGCGCGGTAAGAATATCCGCAATGCTTTTGTGGCAGACAAGGGGTACGTTCTTGTGTCCTTCGACTACTCTCAGATTGAACTTCGTATAGCTGCGCTACTATCGCAAGACAAATACTTTATAAATGTTTTCAAAGAGGGGAAGGATATTCATAATGCTGTGGCGATGAAAGTCTTCGGCGTTAATTCCGATGGTGTGACGTCCGACATGCGCAGGCAGGCTAAGGTGATAAACTTCGGCATACTTTACGGCATGGGCGTGACAGCCCTGAAAGATAACCTAGGCACTACTCGTGCTGATGCGCAAATTTTCTATGATAACTACTTTGCCCAGTTTCCAACTATAGCGGGCTACCTTGAAAGCATCAAAGAGTTTGCCAAAAAGCATGGATATACAGAGACGCTCTTTGGTCGCAAGCGCTATTTCCCAGGGATTAAGTCGAGCCTTCCTTTTATCCGAGCAGCCGCCGAGCGTACAGCCATTAATGCACCTATCCAGGGGACAGCAACCGCTGATATTGTGAAGATTGCCATGAAGCGTGCTCATGATGAACTCGAGAAGGCCGGTATATTATCGGACGCTCGACTATTGCTACAAGTACACGATGAACTAGTATATGAGATAAAGATCGACAAGCTAGAGCAGGCTAAAATAATAATAGAAGATGCCATGAAGCATGCGATACCAAGTGAATTCTTGAATAATCTTGAGCCGGTACCGCTTGAGGTCTCGTTTGCAGCGGGGGATAACTGGGGTAAGTTAAAGTAGTAGCGCAAAACGATAATTGTGGTAGGATTTAGCTTATGGATCAGATACAAAATCAAACCAACAAAGAAGGCAAGGACTCACTACCCAACTGGGGTGTGGTTCACTTCATCTTGTCGCACTCATACACACTATTCCTACTTGCTGTGATTTTGGGCGTAGTCATGGATAGCTTGACTAGTATCGCTCTTTACCAACAGGTGCTGTTCCAATATATAGGACTATTTATGTTGCTAACCGGTCCTATGCTTATATATTGGGCTCAATATACATCGAGTTGCTCTAAGACTAAAATGGAAAAAGAGAAAACTGAGCGCGACTTTGAGGCGGGTCCATACAAGTATACACGTAATCCAACCCACCTAGGTCTTGCTGTGATGACTCTAGGTCTCGCATTTATTATCAACTCGTTTTTCTCCGTGATCTTTATAATAATTGCTTCCGTTATTAGTAAGCTTATATTCCTCCCGAAAGAGGAGGCTGTGCTTGAGGCTCGTTACGGACAGCCTTATCGAGACTACAAGAAGAGGGTAAATACTTGGGTATGATCTATATTCTGGCAGGTAATGATACAAAGAAGAAGGGCGCACGTGCACGTGCGATTGTTTCCGGTACAGAGCTCACTGTACTTCAGGTAAAAGATCTCACACCGGAAAGTTTATCTCTCTATGCTATGAGCACTAGTTTATTCGGTACAACTTCAAGTGTGCAACTAGAGAATATAATTAAATCTGGATTTGTATTTTCTTTACCGTTACTAAAAAATCTCCAGGATTCAGAAACAAACTTTCTTTTTATGGAAGACAAGTTGCTTGCAGCAGATGAGAAGAAATATCAGAAGTATGCGACCATAGAGAAATTCGAAGAGAAGGTTATAAAACAGGCCCCAAAGATAAATGTCTTCACTATCGCAGACGCGTATGAACGCAAGGATAAGATAGGTGCATGGGCAAGCTATGTAGCCGCCATCGAATCAGGTATTGAGCCTGAAGCTATCTCAGGCATTCTCTTCTGGAAGATCAAGACCATGGTTATAGGCAATAGTCGAGTTTTTTCTCGTGATAGCTTGGTATCTAAATCAAGCTCGATTGTGTCACTTTATCATCGTGCACACAGAGGGGAGGTGGATTTTACTATTGGGTTAGAACAGTTTATACTTTCTTCGCTTTCCTAAAATGGTGGTCCTCTCGGCAGGAATCGAACCTGCGACCATCTCCTTAAAAGGGAGCTGCTCTACCGACTGAGCTACGAGAGGGAATATGACTAAACAAGACTAAAATTAACACATTTTATGATAAAAATCAATAAATCTAAGACTAAAATAGAACCCATACTCATCCTGCCTGACATCCGTAGCGCTATAAATATCGGCTCAATTTTCCGTACAGCTGATGCAGTAGGCATATCTAAAATATATTTGACTGGGCACACTCCTAGGCCTAGCGATAAATTTGATAGAATTCAGAAGGATATAGCCAAAGCAGCACTTGGAGCTGAGACTTGGGTTGCTTGGGAGTATAAAGAAAAGCTCGCACCTCTGATTGTAAGTCTAAAGAAAAAAGGCTTTACTATGATCGCGATAGAGCAAGACCCTCAGGCGATAGATTACAGGAAAATATCAGCTTTATTAAAAAGTAAAAACGTAGATAAGGTAGCCTTTATACTAGGGTCTGAGGTTGAGGGTGTTGATAAGAAGATTCTAGACAAGTGCGATCTTATCGCATTCATACCGATGGCAGGGAAGAAGGAGTCGCTCAATGTATCGGTCGCTTGCGGCGTTGCACTCTTTAGAATACTAAGGTCTTAGTCTAGTATTTATAACTACCAGCCTTGTATGTATCCTCTGGTGTTGGACTGCTAAGGAAGTTGTTCTTGTTTTTTGTGCCGGGATTTGGTCCACCAGTTAGTACCCATATAGTGAATATGATAAGTATAAAGAGTGTGACAGAGAGACCGAAGTGTTCTTCTAAAAAACTTGGCTTAGGTTTTGGTTTGTCTGCCATATATTTTAATATTTAATCTGATGCTTACTGCAAAAGTGTGCACTGCGGCCTCCGATAACTTTCCTTATTATAACACCAGTGCAGCCTTTAAGCCCACACTCCTCTTTATTTTTCCTATAGACATTGTGATGATTCTGGAAGTTTCCACGCTTGCCATCGATATCTCGATAGTCTGACATCGAGTCTCCTCCGAAATCGATACCCTTATTTAGAACTTTGCGCATATTCGTATAAAGAGCCTTCATTTTAGGGAGGGGGATACTGCTCGGGTTCGATTCTGGGTGGATATGTGTAAGCCAGAGCATCTCATCTGAATATATGTTGCCTATACCCGCTATAACATACTGATCCATAAGGATAGTTTTGATAGCCTGCTTACTATTTTTGGGAACACTTTTATTCAATAATTCTGTAAAATTCTCTAAAGTGAAATTTTTATCAAGTGGCTCTGGTCCTATGCCCACCAAGTGTGAACTCTGATGGGCAGTTTTAGTATCGAGTACTGTCACCTTACCGAACTTGCGTGCGTCACAGAAAGCTAAGCTGTTCTTTTTATTAAAATTGAAAACTACGTGCACGAATCTGTTGTATGGATCGTGTAGCTCCTCGCGCTCGTCTTTGTCTGGGGTCCAAGTATTATCCTTTTTGTTATAAACATAGTTCCCATATATTAGGTGACCAGTCATCTTTAGGTGTATGAGTATAGTTTTCCCTCCGGATATGTTTATCAATATATTTTTAGCTCTACGTTCAACCGACAGCACTTTCTGTCCAACGACCGAGCTCTTGAATTTTACGAAGAACTTCTTGCTTTTAACTGTACCCTCGAAATCGGAGCGTGTTACTTTGTCTTTCGCAATGTCCGTCCACACGTCAGTAATAGTAAGTCCTGGCAAGACTCTCTGTAAACCTCGCACAGTAGTTGTGACTTCTGGAAGTTCTGGCATGTTATTTACCCCCGAGTATCTTTAAGGCTTCTTTTATGCGAGCATTTGTAGCTTCGATGCTTGCTGGTACAAGGCGTAGAGCATCACGCGCTTCTCCCTGTGAATACCCTAGAGATTTGAGGGCTTCAACTGCATCACTTTCTCCACGAAGGGTACTTGGGCCACCATTTTCTTCGTTGTGAGCTTTTAGTTTATCGCGAAGTTCAAGTACTATCTTCTCTGCTGTTTTGCGGCCTATACCTGATACCTTGTTCAAGTAGCCTACATCTCCTGTGGCTATAGCCCGCTTGAGAGTATCGACTGATGCTATCGAGAGTATGCCGAGGGCTGACTTAGGACCGATACCTGACACATCGAGCAACATCTCGAAGAACGATAGCTCCTCTGTGCTTGCGAATCCATAGAGGTCCAGTGCCGTTTCTCGGACAACTGTGTATGTCCAGAACGAAGCAGGCGAGCCCTCTTTGAGAGTAGATATGTTCTCTGGTGTGGTAAATACCTTATATCCGACCCCGCCAACGTCTATAATGGTGAACTTGTCGTCTATATACAGGGTCGAGCCTTTTATGTGAGCAATCATGACTAAATAATAGCAAACATTGTCTTTTTCAGCTATTTCTGCTAATATGCGGGATATGCCAATAACCAAATCAGCCAAAAAGGCCCTACGCGGATCGCTTGTAAAACAAGCGGTAAATAACCGCACAAAGAAGCTCGTCAAAGAGTCTATTAAGAATATCGAAAAGTTAGTAAAGGAAAAGAAGCCTGCCGAGGCTAAGAAGCTCCTATCTTCTGCTTATAGTGCTATAGATAAGGCAGCAAAGAAGGGTGTCATCAAGAAGAACAACGCTTCTCGTAAAAAGGCTCGCCTATCGAAGATAACTAAGTAATGAAAGAACTCTTATTCTTCTATGGACTTGAATGTCCACACTGCATACGGATGGAGAAGTTCGTAGATAAGCTAGTGAATGAGGGATATAAGATAAGGAAGGTAGAAGTCTGGCACGATGAGGGTAACAATAAGATGCTCGAAGAGCTCGACTGTAGTGACGAGCCTTGTGGGGGAGTGCCATTCTTTCTAAACCAGAAAACCTGTCAAACTCTCTGTGGTGAATTTACTTATAAAGAGATCAAGAATTGGGCAGACGGTAAATAATAAAATCCCTAAAGCAGTTGCTTTAGGGATTTTATTATTTATTGGAATTACTTTTTTGTAGGAGTAACCGCCTTTGTGCTATTTACGATAACCTCTTGATCCGCCTTTGTCTGTGGCGGTATGATCACGGCTTGATCTTCATCTGTGCCCCACCAACCCATCATGCCTGAACCTCCGTTGTAATCACCACGGTAATTACCCATCATTCCGTACCCGCTATTGTAGCGAGAGTGTCTCTGGGCCGACTTGAGTTCACCAACCTGTGTTCCTAGACAGAATACTGCAGCAAGGATAAGTATCATGAGTATCTTCTTCGCCAGGAAGTGTCCGTGCATACCACCATGGCATCCTCCTGACATCATGCAACTACCACTGTTACCACAAGAACCACCGCCACCACAAGAACCGCAACGCCCACAACTTGAACATGTATTTTCGTTAGAATTTTTTTCCATCATATATAAATTACTTTAATTAATTAAGCGACTTTTATATGTACAGTATAACACTAAGTAAAAATGACACAAATCAGGCTTCACGCTTTCTTCATGGTGGGAAACTATACTATAATAGTAGTACTTCGTATAAGTCGTATGAAGTATCATATTAATAAATTAAATAAATATAAATTATGAAAATTAAGAAATATCTAGTCGCCGGTCTCACCTCGGCAACTATATTGGGTTCACTTGTTGCGATGCCAGTGCTCGCCGAGGAATCATCTGCTGGCGTAGCACCAGCAGGACAAGTGCTTCGCTTCAAAGGTGGAGAAGACCAGGGCAGATCTCAGGGAGGTGATCAGGGTAAGCCAAACCCTATGATGCCAGGAGGTCAGCCTGGTATGATGGGCCGTGCTAACAACAAGAAGATGGGACGCCCAGCTATCTTGGGAACAGTGACCGCTATTAGTGGTAACACTATAACGATTACTAGGACTAATCCCATGATGAGACTGAACAAGTCTGGCGAAGGCGACAATAGTAATACCAATACTGCTAGCCCAAGTACAGCACCTGCTACATCTACAACACTTACTATAGATGCAACCAATGCCAAGGTGGCCAAGGCGGGTGTCTTAGCTACACTTGCTGACATTGTAGTTGGAGACACTGTTATGATAACAGGCGAATTAAAAGGTACAACGATAGTTGCCAAGGTTATCAATGATGGCCCGCTTGCAAATATGATGGGGGATCTCGGTCAGGGTAAGGGCCGTGGTGGTAAAGAGGGTAAGGGTAATGGTGATGGACAAGAGGCAGGTCCAAATGGAACCTCGCCATTTACAGGTAGCGGTCAGCCTGTAGTTGCAGGATCGATAACTTCTATCACTGGCAACAGTGTAGTGATAACAAACAAGGGCAATGTCACATACACAGTGGATGTGACGAGCGCCAAGATACTAGCAGGTGATAAGGCTGGAACAGTCGCAGACCTTAAGGTTGGAGACATGATCATAGTCCAGGGTGCTATCAGCGGCACATCTGTCACAGCGACAACAGTACTTGATGGTAAGCCAAAGATGGAAAACGTAAATACTAATACAAATGTAAGTGGCGGGGAAGGCGATCAGGGTGGTCAGGGCCAAATGGGCCAGGGTGACAACCAGGATGGCGGAGCTCCAAAGCCACAACAGAAGCCTAAGGGATTCTTTGGTTCAGTCGGAGGTTTCTTTGGAAGGATATTTGGATTCTAAGCTCGATTTAATAGTTAATCTCTATCAGTAATACCCCTTAAAACAAGGGGTATTTTGCTATTGACAAATAGACTGTATTGTGCTATTATATACACGAGGTGATTTTTTATGGGCGTTATTTTCTGGGTAGCTGATCATTCGGGCAAGATTGCCCTCCTTTGCGTAGTGGCACTCGTTGTAGTGCTTTCTTACGAGAAAGGAAAAAGAGAAGGAGTACACTCCATGAGGGATGACTATGCAGATGGTCTGAGGGCGGGGGCGAGTAAGTGTGCCCCAGTATCAGGGCCCCAAATCATGAAACTCAAGTAGTCTCGAACGCCATTCGACGTAATCGAATGTAGGACCGAGCACCTGACCCAACGCTTACAAAAACAAGAGCCGACGAACCCCAAAAAGGAACGTCGGCTTTTTACTTGCTGGATTTAACAGCCTTGCCAATACTTGTCAAATAGTGTAGATTTAAAAGGTTATTTGGTCCCGTCGTTCAATGGATAGGACGCAACTTTGCGGAAGTTGCGATGCAGGTTCGATTCCTGCCGGGATCACAAATATTAGAACCCTAGTCTCTCCATGAAGAGCATAGACTGGGATTCCTCGAGTTCGATGTTGGGAACTACTCTTATGATAGAAGAGCGGACTTCATCTGACATGTCCACCGGTAGGGGAATGGTGTAAACAGGCAGGAACCTCTTGTCTGTCTCTATGAGTAGCTTCATGTAAGGGGCTCCAGTCTTAAGATCAAAACCCTTGATGTTCTTCCAAGAGTACTTGTCGCGACCCATGCTGATTCCACCGCTTTCGATAGAGAACTCGATCTCGTGGGGCTTCCTTATGGTGAATATGATCAAACAAAATCCTGATATAAGTATGAATATGGCGAAGATGAAGTCTCTTGACCAGAGTGCAAGTATCGCTCCGAGAACTGCAACAATACCAATAGTCCAGAAGAAGTCGATACCACGATTGCTATGTGCGTACTCTGGTGCTCGCCAATCTATCCTGTCTATAATTACTTCTTCCATACGTAATATTATACCATATGCCGATTTAAATTCTATTTTTTAAAAGACCTCGAATGTGATAAAATCAATATATTATGGAGCAAATAAAGATATTGATAGTCGGTAACGGATTTGGTGGGATATATGCTCTTAAAAGCATGCACAAGCTTTTCCACAATAACCCTCGTGTGCATGTCACTCTGGTGGGGGATAACAACTTCTTCCTCTTTACTCCACTTCTGCATGAAGTAGCTACCGGCGGTATCAGCCCAGAGAACATCATTGAACCCATACACAAGGCGCTCGGTTGTTGTTTGGATAATTTTCATATAGGTCGCGCAGAATCTGTGAACCTTAAAGACAAGACCGTTAAGCTTGGTGACACAGTCCTTACCTATGACTATATAGTGCTTGCACCAGGGGCTACGACGAACTTTTTCAATACTCCTGGAGCAGAAAAGTATTCTATGCCACTAAAGACCTTAGAGCAGGCTATTGCTATAAAGAATCGCTGTATAACTCAGATAGAAAAGGCTTCGTATCTGACAGATAGAGAGGCTCGCAAGAAGATGCTCACATTTGTGATTGTAGGTGGTGGTCCTACTGGAGTAGAGCTTGCTGGCGAGCTTGCAGAATTCGTAAAGGATACATTCGCAAAGTATTTCCCAGCTGACTTGATTGAAGATATTACCATAATCCTAATGCAGAAGGGTGGAGAGCTTGTGATGCAGTTTGAGCCTGAGCTCCGCAAGAAGAGTCTGGAGGT